>SKJH01000104.1 GCA_007116005.1 Bacilli bacterium
CAGAATCTTTAAAAGAACCTGAATTATTATATTTTTTCACCCATCCATGCACTGTTGATGTAGATATATCATATTCCTTACTAATCTGATTTATTGATTTTCCATTATTTATTAAATCGACAATTCTATTTTTTCTTTTTTACATCTATATTTTACCACCTTTCGGATTAAAGTTGTCTAATTTATTGTAACCTATCCAATAATGGTAATAATTATAATTCATTATTACTAGGTTTTAGAGTATTTAGTATTTTAAAAATTAACAGAAAAAGCTTGCCTTTATTTTATTCGAATAAAGAATACATTTGGTTCTATAAAATAAAAAACTTGCAATTGGTTTGCGCAAGTTATTTTCAAATGGTGCCGCAACGGTGAATTGAACACCGATTAAAGCCTTACCATGGCCTCGTAATACCATTATACTATTGCGGCATATGGCGTCCACAGGAGGATTCGAACCTCCGACCTATCCCTTAGGAGGGGATTGCTCTATCCAACTGAGCTATGTGGACACAAAAATATAATAACATAAAAGACTACAATTTTGTAGTCCTTATTTTATTATATTTGTAAAAATCATGAAACTTGGAATTACTTGTGATAAAATTTTATAATTTAATAATTTATTAAATTTTGATAAAAATTCATGAGTACCAATTATCTTATCAACAAAAGCAACCAAGAAACTTTCTTTATATTTTGGTATTTTTGGTATTACAGGAAACATGTGTTTTACTATAATATCTTCTTCTAATTTATTTAACTTAAAATTTCTCCTTGAATTTCTAAGTGCAATATTATGATGTTTATATGTTAATTTTAAAGCTTTTTTACTTAAACTTTTACCATTTGTATTTGATAAAAAATAATCATGTAATAAACCAGCTCTTGCTACACTTTCATAATCAAAATTTAATTTTTTTGCAATTTTGTACGAATAATATGAAACCTTTATTGAATGATCAAATTTTTTAATGCCATGGTGTATAGTATCTTGTGTTTTAATAAAATCACTATTATTAACAATAGGGTTAACAAGGCTCATAAATTCATTGTTTTGTTTTAAATCCATAACTATATCCCTTCAAATTCTTTTTGACTGACAAAATAAATTATACTATATATTAGTTTTTTTGTCTAGTTGATTATTCTTTTGCAGCTTTCAACATTTTGGTCCATAATTTAGATGAAGAATAGTTTAATATCCCTACTTTATATATTTTCAAGCCATATTTTGTCATTATAAACAACAATATTAACAAAATTATAATTGACAATAATATGTCAAGTATTCCTATTTGTCCTATTACTAATAAAGCTGGAGCTAATAAAGCAGAAATAAAAGGTATATATGATGCTATTCTAATAAACAGTGCACCTTCAAACATAGCAGACATCATTGCTAAATAATAACCCGATAAAGATAAAATCATAATAGGAATTTGTATTTGTTGAAAATCTTCCATGTTAGTGGTCATTGATGCTAAAATCCCTGCTAGTAGTGAATATGCAATAAAACTTAATATAAATAAAATTATTGTAAGTGGTATTACATAAATTAATTTATCTATAAAACCTGATTCTGATAAATTATTAAGTATATCTTTTAAATTAATTCCAACATCCGAAAATTCATCGATAAATGATTTGGATCCTAATAATCTTCTTAGTTGAAAACCTATAAATGAAAATAATAATAATAAAGAACCTTGTATTATTACAAATATATTAGATGCTAATACTTTAGAAAAGAAATGAATTTTAGGTGATACATTAGAAATTATTATTTCCATACTTTTAGTTGTTTTTTCTTCATTAATTTCAGCGCCAATCATTTGTACTAAAAATATTACTAATAAGAAAAAAGGCAATATTAATGTAGGAAATACAATATTCATTATAGTAGCCATGTTTTCTTCACTTTCAGTTTTTGATTCATCTAAAAACTCTCTACTAATTTCAACTGGAGTATTTATTTTAATTAAATCTTCCATACTTATATCTAACTCTTGATGTACAACAGATGATTTTGTAGTATTAATTGATGATACAATAAGTTGGTATAATATAGTATCTATATAGCTGTTAGAAATCACTAATGCATTAATATAATTAATTTCATCATATTCAAGAACAATTAAAATATCATTAGTCGCTTCTATAATTTTTTTAGTATATTCAATATCTTTAGTTTGTAATTCTACAGAAAATTTTTCACTATGTCTTAATGAATCTTTAATATTATCAAAAGTATTCTCAAAGACAGTATATGAATTTCTGTTAGTATTATCAATAACAAATATAGTGGTTTCTTTATTAAAGTCCCCTCCAAAGAATGAAATAACAAAATCTAAATTCATTAAAGTTAAAATAATTACCGCTAATATAACGTTTATTATTTTAAACCATTTATTATTAATTTTTTTAATTAAACTTGTTTTAGTTAGAAAATTAAATTTATTTCTCATAACGTTCACCTACTTTAGATACAAATATTTCATTTAAAGATGGTTCTTCAACAGTAAATTTGGTTATATCACTTTTTTTAGATATAACTTTAAAAACATCTTCAACATATTTTTCGTCTTCAATTTTAACTTCATATTCATCACTTTTCTTTATAACTTCAGCTACACCCTTAATTGATGAAAGATCTTTTTTTGTAACATTACCTTTAATCAATATATTTTTTTTCCTATATTTCTTTTTAATATCTGTTAAATAACCCTCTAAAACGGATTTACCGTCTACTAAAACTAATAATTTTTCACAAAACAATTCAACGTGTTCCATCCTATGTGATGAAAAAATAATTATTGTTCCTTGTTCTTTTAATTTTAATATTTCTTTTTTAAATAGTTCAACATTAACAGGATCAAGTCCACTAAAAGGTTCATCAAGAATTAACAATTTAGGTTCATTAATAATTGCTGTAATAAATTGAATTTTTTGTTGATTACCTTTTGACAATTCTTTAATCTTTCTATGTTTGTAATCACTTATTTCAAAAGTTTTTAATAATTTATCTAATTTAGGTTCAATCTCATCTTCTTTTAAACCTTTTAAAACACCAAAAAAATTGGCCTGCTCTAATACTGTAAGTTTGGTAAGAAGACTTCTTTCTTCAGTTAAAAAACCAATTTTATCAGAAAAAGAATAATCGATTTTTTTACCATCTAATCTAACATCACCCTCATTACTGTCTAATAATCCCATCATTATTCTAAAGGTAGTAGTTTTACCAGCGCCATTTACCCCTAATAGTCCAAATATTTCACCTTTTCCAACAGAAAAAGATAGCCTGTCCACCGCCTTAATATCACCATAATATTTGGTAATATTTTTAATTTCTAACATATTTTCACTCCTTAATTTTTATAGGTTTGATTATAAATGTACTTGTATTACTTAAATCTAATTTCAAAATCATTTTATCTAACTCTTCTTTATTTAATGAATCTACTATATCATATATATCACAATCACATTTGCCATACGTTATAATATTATCTAAAATATTTCTGTTTATATCTGAAATATTTTCATAAATATATATTAAGGAACTTTTAAATACTTTTTTTCTTCTTTCTAAAAAATCTTCATCTACATTAATATCTTTAAGATGTTTATCTATATTAAATAATAATTCATCATATTTTTTTGATTTACATACTAATATAACAATCTTATGGTCTTTAGTATCAATCATTTCTATATCTAATGATGAATCTAATAATTTTTCGTTAGTTATTCTTTCATTAAATTCTGATGTTTCTCCAAAAAGATAATAAAAACAAGTTGCAAAGTATAAATTTCTTTTTTTATGGTCCATATTTTTAATGTTTTTTAAAGGAATTTTAATTCCAAATGAAAGATAAGGTGTATCAATATTCATTTTTTGTTGGTCATGTTTTTTCGCAACTTTATTTGGTTCTATATAATCTTTTAATATAGGTATCTCTTTTTTCTCAAATTCTTTTTTATTCTGGTTTTCTTTAATTATATTAATTATATCTTCTGGATTAAAATTTCCTGTTAGTACAAGGAACATATTATTTGGATTATAAAATGTATTATAACATGTATATAAGTCTTCTTTAGTAATTTTTCTTATATCCTCTACTCTACCCGCAATAGAGTATTTCATTGGATGATTAATAAATATATTATATAATAATTTTTCATATATAATTCTATCAGCTTTATCATCATACATTTTTATTTCTTGTTCTATAATTCCTTTTTCCTTTTCTACATTTTCATCTGTAAAATAAGGCTTTTGAACAAAATCTAATAAATAGTTTAAATTGTTTTCAAGTTCAGTATTACCTGAGAACAAATATGAAGTATTATAATAATTTGTAAATGCATTACAATATGTTCCACTTTCTGCAAAAAAAGAAAAAGGATCACGCCCATCCTCTTGTTCAAACATTTTATGTTCAAGAAAGTGAGCAATACCAGTAGGAACCTTTATAAACTTCTTTTTATCACTGTTTTTAAATTCATTATGGATACCACCA
The DNA here is from genome assembly GCA_007116005.1 of Bacilli bacterium. Classification (GTDB taxonomy): domain Bacteria; phylum Bacillota_I; class Bacilli_A; order RF39; family UBA660; genus SKJH01. The sequence continues at coordinate 4,524 of SKJH01000104.1, forward strand.
TATTTTGTTGTAAATGATGCAAACGTTTCTGTAGATGTTGTTTTTGGTACCATATATACTTCCATACCATTTTCTAACTTTTCATAATATAAAGATTCATCAATATTTTTAATCTGTATCTTTTTCATTTTTATCTCTCCCGCATAATAGTACAACAGTATCCGTTTTAACTTTATTACCAAATTTTATTATGTCCTCTTTAGTTACTTTTTTAAACTTTTTTATTTTGTCTTTAATTTCATCACTATTCAACACTTCTCTTCCAAAATAATAATTTATTATATCGGTGGGGTTATCTGTAATTGTTTGTATATTAGTTAATATATCACTTTTAGCATTTTCTAATTCTTTATCTGATATAGATTTAGTTATATTTTTTAATTCTTTTCTAATAAGTCTTAAAGTTTTTTCAAAATTTTCTTTTTGAATACCTGAAGTAATAAGCATAATACTAGACGGAGCCTTAGTAGCAGCAGAAATGTTGTACGCAAGGGAATGTTTTTCTCTTACACTTTGAAATAATCTTGAATATGCACTTCCTCCTAATATTTGAGCATATATTGGAAAAACATATCTTCTTTCAAAGTCAGAAATATTTATTAATTTAAGTGCAACAGATATCTTTGATTGTTGTAATAAGTCTTCTTCAACTATTTTCTTTTTAATTCTTTTTCTATATTCATTATAATTAATCCATAATTTCTTTTTTTGTTTTTTTATTGTATTAATTCTAAAATTTGTTTGAAAGAATTGTTTTATCATATTAGTATCTATATCACCAACAATAAATATATCTATAATGTCACTGTTTAATACATTTAAATAATAATTATATAAATTTTCTTTAGTAATTTTATTTAAATCTTCAATATATCCCCACGTGTGAAATGAACTTGGATTTTCATGATCCATTTCTTCTAGCACTTTAATTAAACTATATATATCAGTATTATCTTTTATAGAATTAATAGTAGTTTCTATTCTGTTTTTAATAATATTAAAATTTTTCTCATTAAAAGCATCATTTTCTATATTAGGATTAAAAATTATATCAAATAAGAATTGTAAGCTTTTTTCTGTTATGCCTGGTTCACTAAATTTATCATTTAATATTTTAACATCTATTGATGAATTTATATAATTACCAAAAATTTGTAATTTATATCCTAAATTTAATAAATAAAGTTCTTCTTGTTGTATTTCCATAAGACGTTTAGAATTTATTTTTTTTGTTGAGTCACATAATAAAGAAAACAAAAATTTTCTAGCAGTTATTTCTTGTCTTTTAACTGGTCTTCTGAAGTTAACAGAAACTGAAATAGTTTTAAATTTTTCTGTTTTTATAAAATGTAAATTGTATGCTCCCATATTTATTTTTTCGCAATCCATGTTCTCACCTTCAATCTTTATTAGTATATGAAAAAATATTATATTTATAAATTTATTGCTGTTTTTAAAGAGAGTTCAATCATTTGATTTAAGGATTTTTCTCTATCTTCTGGTGATATATCATTATTTTTAAACATTGAATCAGAAACAGTCAAAATACAAGCCGCTTCTTTATTAAATATTTTTGCATTGTGAAATAGTGCAAAAGCTTCCATTTCAGCACCTATACAATTATATTGGTTTAATGGTACATCAATATTAATATTTGTCATGTATGGTGTGAATACTTCGCTTGTATGTATATTTCCTTTTTTTATTTTTATATTATTATTTATAGCGATTTCCTCTATTTTATCATTTAATTTTTCTGTTGCAGAAATAAGTTTCTCATTACAATTATTTTGCAATAATGCATATGAAGATTCACTATAACTATTATTTACTAAAATAATGTCTAAGAGTTCCAAATCTTTAATATATGCTCCACATGTTCCTATTCTTATAATTTTATCTACATTATAAAATTTATAAAGTTCATATGAATATATTCCCATACTTGGTATTCCCATTCCTGAACCGATAACAGTTATTTTTACATCTTTGTAATATCCAGTGAATCCAAGCATGTTTCTAATGTTATTTATAACCTTTACATTAGTTAAAAAATTATCAGCAATATATTTTGCTCTTAAAGGATCACCCGGCATTAAAACTATTTTTGCAATATCATCAATTTTTGCTTCTAAATGTGGTGTTAACATATAATCATCTCCTATAGATATTATAACATGCAAAAGAAAAAAAATAAAAGACTCAAATTTAGTCTTTTATAAAAATACTAGTTACAAACAAACCCTTGTAATTTAACAGTTTCAATAAAAACATCTTTTTCTCTAGTTATTGTTTCAATTTCTATATCATAACTTGATTTTTCAAAGTCTTCATCCCAAAAATTTTGTTTTTCTAATTTTTCTAAATTCATATTAACAGTGATATTTAAATCAGTATCTTCAGGAAAAATATCAAAATCAAAACCATTATATTTTTCTTTTATATTATTAAATGTCCTTTGTAACATAACTATTGAAAAATCAATAGCCATCAAATCATCTTTTGTAAAATAACTGTTACTTTGAATTTCTACTTCTTTAACATAATTTTTATTTAATGTGGCAAATATTTTATGTTCAGTTGGTATACCAGTAAATTCACATTTATCCGTTAAAAAACATTCTATTTTGTTGTCACCAAAATAATCAGTTATTTTGGTGATTCCAAAAAAGTCAAATTTAAATAATGTAACAATCATATAAAACACTATTACAACTACTAAAAGTATTTTTGCAAAAACTTTCATACTTCTCACCAATTATTACCTTTCTAAATTGTACTTAAATACAAATAAAACCTTCTTCAGCAACTCTTTCATTAAATTCTGTTTTATTTTTTCTAAATATATCAAAACCAAATTCTAATTTATTTGAATTTTTATCCCAAAAATTCTGTTTTTCTAACTCACTCATATTAAAATGCAGTTCTGAAAAAAAGTTATTATATTGAGTGTGAATTTCAAAATAAAAACCAACATATTCTTTTTGAAGATTAAAAAAGAATTCTTTTCTGGGTACAATTAAATCATCAATATATTCTAAATTTTCATCTGGAACATGTCCATGTCTAATTAAAATTATATCCCTGATTAAATCATCATTATCATAAAAAACGATAACGGTATTCTCAAGTTCAATATTAAATATATCATCGAATTTCATTAAAAAACATTCACCCATATTTAAGGAAAGATCTATACCGCCATTATTATTATTATCATTATTTAAAGTTAGTATATCAAATTTAAATAATGAAATTGTTATAAAAAAAATTAACATTAGTCCTAAAGAAATTTTTGGAATTAAATACATTTACATCACCTGTTCCTTTTCTATTATAATAATACCATAAATATAATAAAAATTAAAACAGTTTCTATTACATTTTTATAAAAAATGACATTATTTATAAATAATGTCATAAATGTTTTTGTATTCATCAACTAAAATAAATTCTAACTCTTGTTTTATTTCTTTAGGTATCTCATCTAAATCGCGTTCATTTTGTTTTGGTATAATAATTTTTTTAATACCGCTTCTATGGGCACCTATTGTTTTTTCTTTTAACCCACCAATAGGCAACACATTACCTCTTAATGTCATTTCACCAGTCATACCCACTTCATTATCAATAGCTTTATTTTTAAATGCACTAATTATTGCTGTAGTAAGGGTAATCCCTGCACTTGGACCATCTTTTTGTACTGCTCCTTCTGGAACATGTATATGTATGTCACTGTTTTTTATAGTATTGTAATCTATATCAAACTCAGAGCTGTGACTTTTTATATAACTCAATGCAATCTTTGCACTTTCTTTCATTATTTCTCCTAAAGAACCCGTTAATACAAGTTCTCCTTTACCTTTATAATATGTTACTTCAATAGGTAGTGTAGAGCCACCAAATTGTGTATATGCAAGTCCGTTAGCAATTCCAACTGTACTTTTTTCTTCCTTGCTAGTATAAAAATATTTTCTTTTTCCTAAATAATTATCTATGTCTTTTTGATCAATAGTATATTTAATGTTTTTTTTGTTTTCTAACATTTTTTTTACAATTTTACGAATTACACTAGCAATTGTTCTTTCTAATTCTCTAACTCCAGCTTCTTTAGTATAATGTCTAATTATTTCCATTATTGAACTATCTTTAAAAATAACACTTTTTTTATCTATACCATGCTCTTTTAATAATTTAGGTAAAAGGTGTCTTTTTGCGATATCCAATTTTTCATATTCAGTATAACCAGATAATTGTATAACCTCTAATCTATCTCTTAAAGCAGCAGGTATTTTATATAAATCATTAGCAGTAATAATAAACATAATATTAGATAGATCATATTCCTCTTCAATATAATTATCACAAAAATATTTATTTTGTTCTGGATCTAATACCTCTAATAAACAACTTGCAGGATCCCCTTTATAGTCTTTGGACATTTTATCTATCTCATCTATTAAAAATACTGGATTAGAAGTTTTAGATTTTTTCATTGCAGATATGATTCTACCAGGATTTGCCCCAATATAAGTTCTTCTATGTCCTATAATTTCTGCCTCATCATTTACTCCTCCAACAGAAATTTTAACAAAATTCCTATTTATACTTTTTGCAATACTTTTTGCAAGTGAAGTCTTACCTACTCCAGGAGGTCCCACTAAACAAATTATAGGAGATTTTAAATTCTTACTAATCTTTTTAACCGCTAAAAATTCGATAATTCTGGTTTTTATATTTTCTAATCCATAATGGGTTTTATTTAAAGTTTCTCTTACCTTTTTCAAATCAACTTCTTCTTTAGAAAAAGTCTTCCATGGTAGAGATAATAACCAGTCAATATAATTTCTTACAACACTTATTTCAGGAGAATTATTATTCATAAATTCATATTTTTTTAATTCATTATAAAGTTTTTCTTTTATTTTTTTATTACATTTTAAATTTTCTATCTTACTACGTATTTCTTCAATATCATTGTCTTTTATACTAAGATCGCCTAATTCCTCTTTTATAATCCTAATTTTTTCTCTTAAAATATATTCTTTTTGTGAATCATCTAACTGTTTTTTTAATTCATCTTCAATTTTTTCTTCTATCTGCATTATTTCTTCTTCTGTTTTAATATCCTCAAGTAACATAACAACTCTTGTATAAGGATTAACAGTTTTTAGATATTCAAGTTTTCTTTCAAATGCAATAGGTAAATAATTTGCCACTAAATCGCTTATTTTTGCAATGCTTTTTACTTGTGTTATTTGTGCTAGAATACTATTACTCATATAAGGAACTGCAGAAATAAATAATTCTAATTCTTTAATAAGTTTTCTCATTAATGCCAGTTCATCTTTTGGATCTATTGCAAATTGAGTAGTTGTTGTAATGAAACCTTCTAATATCCCTTCTTTATTACTGTATTCAGAGTATTCAGAAACATTAACTCTATTTATACCTTCAATAACAACTCTTGTAATATTATTACTTAAATCCATTTTTAAATTTATTTTACCAACAGTTGCAATTTTTGGTAGAGATTTCATATTGATATCTTCTTCTATTGGATTATAAGGACTAACAATTAATACATGATTATCATGAAAATTCTCAGCTATTTCTAAAATGTTTTTATCTATTTCATTTTTCAATTCTAATCTCAATTCACAGTACGGTAACAATACAGCTCCTCTAAGTATTATAACTGGTAAATTAGTTTTCACCATATTGCACCTCCAAAATAATTTGATATTTATTATATAAAAAAAAACGAGTTTTGTCCATTAAAACCGCATAAAATAAAAAAGATTATATAAAATAATCTTAATTATTAGATTTTAAGAATTCTATAGTCTTTCTCATTTCAAGATCATATCTAATCATATCAATGCCACCGAATATTTTAATTAATTCATCTTTTGGCATTTGATAATTAGCTGATAATTTTTCAGCTTCTTCATTTACTTCTTCATCAGAAGCTGTTATATTTTCTTTGTTTTTAATTTCTTCTATTGTTAAACGATATAATACATTCTTTTTACTTTCCTCTTTAAGTTGTTCTTTTAATTGTTCCATAGAAGATTTTGTAAATTCTAAATATTGTTCTAATGTAATACCTTGCATTTTTAATTTTTCTTTATAATCATCAATTATACGTGATGTTTCAGCTTCTATTAGTTCATCTGGTAATTCAACTTCTGTTTCATTAGCAATAGCTTCTAATAATTTATCAATATATTTATTTTCTTCAGCTTGTTCTTTTTTAGTTATTAATTCTTCTTTTATTTTATTTTCCAATTCTTTTTCATTTTTAACATCTTCATAACCTAAATCTAGATAAAAATCTTCATTTAGTTCTGGTGTTTTTTTAGTTTTAACTTCTTGTACTTTTACTTTAAATACTACATCTTGCCCTTTTAAATCTTCACTTGGATAATCTTCTGGGAAAGCTAAATTTATATCTTTTTCATCTTTAGCCTTTAAACCAATTAATTGTTCTTCAAAGCCTGGTATAAAAGAATTGCTACCAATTTCTAACGGATAGTTTTCACCCTTTCCGCCTTCAAATGGAGTATCGCCTTTAAATCCTTCAAAATCAATTACAGCAGTATCACCATTCTCAATAACACCATCTTTTAATACAACTTCAGCATATTTATTTCTTAATACTTCAATTTCTTCTTCAATTTCATTTGCTTCAACTTTTACTTCGGTTTTTTCTACATTTAAACCTTTGTATTTTTTAATTTCAACCTTTGGCTTTGTTATAATAGTAAATACTACTTCTACTCCTGTATCGTCTATATTTTTTATATCAACAGAAGGTTGTACAATAGGCTCTAACTTACTGTCTTCAAGAGCTTTTTTATATGCAGTAGGTAATACAAAATCAACTGCATCCATATAAAGACTTTCCTTACCAAATTTTTTTTCATATACATCCCTTGGACATTTTCCTTCTCTAAAACCATCGACTTTTGCTTTAGCAACATTTTTCTGGAATGACTTATCTAAAGCTTTATTCCATTCGTCATTATCAATTTTTACTAATACATCATGTTTATTTTTCATTATTTCCTCCTTACATAATATATATATATTATATAACAAAAAAAAAAGTATTACAAGGAAAAGAAAATAACCATTAATATTAATGGTTATTTAATTTCTAAAATTTCAATGTCATATTTTCCATTTGGACTTTCAACAGTAACCTTTGCTCCAGCTTTTTTTCCTATTATTGCTTTTGCAATTGGAGATTCATTTGAAATTTTATTTTCAAATGGATCTGCTTCTGTACTACCTACTATTTTATAATTTTCCGTTTCATCTTCTCCGTCATATTTGATTAAAACTGTAGATCCAAGTTTAACTTTATCTGATACTTTTTCCTCAATCAAGATAGCATTGTCTATCATATAATCCAATTCTTGAATTCTGCTTTCTAAAATAGCTTGTTCTTCTCTAGCTGAATGATATTCAGCGTTTTCAGATAAATCTCCAAGCTCTCTAGCTTCTTTTATAGCGTTAATAACTTTAGGGCGTTTTTCTGTTTTTAATATTTTTAACTCTGCTTTTAGTTCTTCAAAGCCCTCTTTAGTTAAATAAATTTCTTTTTTTTCGGTTGTCATATTAATCACCTCAATTAATTAATCCTATACATATTACTATGTTTTTACAAACTTGTCAATAGTAAAAGTTCACTCTAATAATATTATTTTTATATACTCTTTTATTACAAGGAATTCTTACTATTTGTTGTGGATGCCTTGCAGCATCTACAAGTTCAAATTTATCATCTTTAATATATTCTACTTTTATTGAAAACGTATCTATATTTGGCCCAAATAAAGTTATTTCATCATTAACTTTAAAAAAATTTCTTTGTTCTAATACTATTTCTTGGCTGTCTTCATCATAATCTAGCACAATACCTAAAAAATCCTTATTAGAAACTTCATCCCTACCTAAATAGTATTGCTCCTCTGCACCTGGTTTATGGTTAAAATATTGTGGTACTGCTTCCCTATTAGCACATCTATATAACTCATATTCATATTGTTTATTATATTTATAATTTTTAGGATTAGAACAATAATCATCTATTAATTTTCTATATATACTTATTACTGTTGAAATATAATAAATTGATCTCATTCTTCCTTCTATTTTTAAAGATGTTACATTTAAATCTATTAACTCTTTTATATGTTGAGCCATTGATAAATCTTTAACAGCCATAGAAAAGTCAATATCAGTTTCTATTTCTTTTTTAAATTCATCACATAATTTGAAATTCCATCTACATATTTGACTACATCCACCACGGTTAGAATCACGATTAGTAAAATAATTTGAAAGAACACATCTACCACTATACCCAACACACATGGCCCCATGAATAAATGTTTCAATCTCAATATTACCTTTTTCAACAATTTCTTTTATATCATCTTTAGAGGTTTCGCGTCCTAATACAATTCTTGTAATTCCTTCTTTTGCCCAATATTTACACGCTTCATAATTTAATGTGTTTTGTTGAGTACTTAAATGTATTTCCATATTAGGAACTGCTTTTTTACATATATCTAATACTAAAGGATCAGAAATAATAATTGCATCAACACCACTATTATATAAATCAATCAAATATTGTTCTAAATTTATTGCATCTTCATTATGAAATGCAATATTTACTGTAACATATACACGTTTTTTATATTTGTGAGCATAATTGCAAGCTTCTTTAATTTCTTCGACTGATAAATTATCAGCATTTGCTCTAAGACTATAGTTTTGTCCCCCAAAATACACTGCATCAGCCCCATACATAATAGCCCATTTCATTTTTTCTAAATTACCAGCGGGTGCTAAAAGTTCTGGTTTTTTTATTTTATTCATATTTTCACCTTATATACTGTTTTTTTATATAAAAAACCCGTATTATTATTATTTAATTTATTAGCTAATTCTTCAATATCAGCATTATTTTTAAGTGCATTAATATAACAGTTTATTACTATATCAAACTCCTCTTTCTCATGCATTAATCCATTAATAATAATATAATCTATATTGTTTTCTTTTATTTCTTTTACTTCTTTAATTCCGTTTATTATATCTTCTAATATAAAAGTTTCATTATTTTTTTCATATATTTTATAATGTTTATTACGTACTGGTTCATACAAAGAATAATTCTCTTCTTTATTTTTATTTATATATTTAAAATAATTTGTTATTAATTCTCTAGAAGATTCAAACATTGGTAAATATCCATAAAGATAAACCATTAATTTCATATCAGTATTATCTTTTATTTCAAAAATATCATTTAAAGATATTTCTGTACTTAATAGTCCGTGATTAATTCCTTTTTTGTACCAATAATTACAAGTGTGATAATTAGTAACAAGATGCATTTGACTCCATACAAGATTAAGATTTAATTTTAGTTCATTATTAATATTAATTATACTAATATCATCGAATAAAATTCCCGTAATATTTGTTTTACTTAAATCTATTAATGTTTTTTTTATGGTATTTAAATCAGTATTATATAAAGGTTTATTAATAACTACAAATACCTCTTTATTTGTTAATGATAATACTTCTTTTATTTCATTTACGTTTAATTCAAGATCAAAAAACATACTGAAATTATTTATACCTATAATAAAACCCTCAACATCACTGTTGATTAGTCCAATTAAATGTTTGTAATTTACTGGACACACTAATAATTTAGTCATCTTTATCTTTCTTCCTTGAAACAGATATCCCGTCCCCTATTTTATAAAACTTTGTTATATATTTATCATTAGATTTTAGGAACTCTATATATTTTTTTATTTTATCAACTAATTGTTTTAAATTTTTGCTTTCAATTAATTCTGGTCTTTCAACTAATCCATGAAATGATATATTATCAGTAATAATTGAACCCTCTTCTTTTAAATTATCACTAAATTTTTCGAAAAAGTTTATATATTGGCCCTTTGCTGCATCTATAAATATTAAATCAAATTTATTTTCTAATTCAATATTTAATGCGTCTGCTAAAACTAATGTAATTCTTTTTTCTAAACCAAAAGCTTTAACATTTTTTAATGCTTCAAAATATCTTTCATTATCTCTTTCAATAGTTGTAACATGTATATCTTTATCTATAAGTGCCATGTTAATAGCGGTATATCCTATAGCAGAACCAATTTCTAATATGTTTTTTATATTGTGTTTTTTTATATATTCTATTAAAAACCTTAATCCGCTTCTTTCCATAATAGGTATATTATATTCCTCTGCATATTTTTCTATTTGTTTTATTTCCTTGGAATTCATATTTGATTTACTCCTTTAATTAAAATTGATATATTTATATTTTAAACTTTTTTTTAAAAATAATCAAACTTTTAACAATTGTAAAACGAGCTTATTGCTCGTTTTCGTTTTTTCCTTCTTGTAATGAACTTAATATACTTTCAATTATTTTCCATTCTTTTTCACTTTCAATTGGTTCTAATGTTGTTTCTTCTGAATTTGGATCATATATAGATGCAAAAACCTTTATATTACCTTCTTCATCTGTGGTGTTATCTGTATATACAATATAATTCTTTTTTGTTTCGTCAGATTCAAAGGTGAAAAGTACATCACATTCTATTTCTTTTCCTTCATCATTTATAACTTTAAAAGTAGCTTTTTTTAAATCTTCCATAATTAATCTCCTTTGTTATTTTTTTTATTTAAATAGTTTTGTAAGATGAATGTGGCGGCTAATTTATCTACAATTTTTTTTCTTTTTTTTCTGCTCATGTCAGCTTCTATTAATGTTTTATGTGCTTCTTTTGTTGTTAATCTTTCATCTTCTAAAAGAATACCACAATTTAGATACTCTTCTAATTTTTCTTTAAATTCTAATGTAAGTATAGCTCTTTTTCCGAGAGAATTATCCATGTTTTTTGGTAATCCCAATACAATTTTTCCTATATTTTTATCCTCTATAATTTTCTTTATTTCTTCAAACAGTGATATATAATCTTCATTATAATTAAGGGTATTATATGAGGAAGCTATAGTTCCTGTTTTATCACTAATAGACATTCCAATAGTTTTCTCACCAAAATCTAATCCTAAATATCTCATTTTTTTGTATACTTTCTAACTAATGATTCAATGATTTTTGTTCTATCAAGAGATGTGATTTTTTTTCTTGATTCTTTATGACTAGAAATATATCCCGGATCTCCACTCATTATATAACCTACTAATTGATTTATTGGATTATACCCAATTTCTTCTAATGCAGCACATACTTCTTTAATTGTTTTTTCAATTAAAACGTCATTTACTTCTTCAACATCAAAAGTTCTTGTTTCAGAAGACATAATATCACCCCTATATACTTAGTATATTCTATCATTATTTTATTGATTTTACAACCGCTTTAATTTCTTCTAATATTTCGTCAATATTTGAAGTGTCGGTACCACCGCCTTGTCCAAAAATGTTTGAACCTCCGCCATTTCCTTTTGCTTTAATTGAAGCAGTCTTTATTAAATCACCACAATTTATTTTATTACTAATTGATTTATTACATTTAGATATAAAATTCACATTATCATTTTTTATATTTGCAATAAATACAAAACCATTATTTAGTTTTTCTGTTATATTATCTATTATTTGTTTTAATATAGGTAATGAGTACTCTTCTACTTTTATTACTATATATTCACAACAATCTGTTTTTTCAATATATTTATCAAAAATATTAATATCTTTTAATGCTTTTTCTTCTTTTTTATTAGCATATTCTTTTTCTAATTCTTTTACTTTCTTTCTTAATAAGGTCATTTCATTTCTGTTATATATAATATCTTTATAAGATTTAGGAACTGAGTTATCTATTGAAACATTAAAACTTAAATCAATACCCTCTTCTTTAGCAGAATCTATTATTCTTTTGGCTTTTTCTAATATTTTTATCATTTCATCATTATGAGGTTTTTTTGCTTCGTATAATACTTTATGAATTAAATTATCAGTTGTAGCTTCTATTCTAAATGTATTAGCACCTTTAGATTCAAATGATTTGATTGCAAAAGCATTAATATCTTTAGTGTTATTTACATGAGTACCACCACATAATTCAATAGAATCAAAAAGTGTAATAACTCTTACAATATCTTCATATTTTTCATCAAATAGTGCAGTTGCACCTTTTTTCTTAGCCTCTTCTAAACTCATATATTCAATAAGTGTATCAGAATTACTATTAATTTTTTCATTTACTAAAGATTCTGCAAAAACAATATCTTTTTCAGTTATTTTATCTGGGTAAATAAAATCAAATCTTAAAGAGTATTCATCAACTTTTGATCCTGCTTGGCTAATATTTTCATTTAATGCCTCAACCAAAGCTTCTTGTAATATATGTGTTGCACTATGATTTTTACAAATTGCTTCTCTTTTTTTTGTGTTAATTTTAGCTTTTATAACATCGCCTTTTTTTATAATACCTTCAACAACATTTACAATATGTAAGTGTTGTTTATTTGGAGCTTTAATTACTTCAATTACTTCTATTTTACAAGAATCATTATATATATATCCCGTATCACTAACTTGTCCTCCCATTTCGGCATAAAAAGGAGTTGATTCAAGTATTATATATCCTTCACCATCTAATTCATCTACTGTTTTATCTTCTTTAAACAAACCAATTATTTTAGTTTCACATTCATCTTGTTCATACCCAATGAATTTGCTTTCTTCTTTAAAGTTCATTAATGCAATATTTTGAGTGTTCATACTAGCTTCTTTTTTTCTAGCGTTCCTTGCCATTTCCCTTTGTTTATTCATACATGTATCAAAATCTTCTTTTGATACTGTGTATCCTTTTTCTTCTAGATATTCAAGAGTAAGTTCAAAAGGAAAACCATATGTATCATATAACTTAAATGCATCCTCTCCTGATATAGTATTATCAGTACTTTTTTCAATCATCTCATATAATTTTTTTTCACCATTTGATAATGTATTATTAAACAATTTTTCTTCACTTAATATTAAATCTTTAACATATGTTGACTTTTGATTTAAATTAATATAAGCACTATTCATAATATCTATTACATTATCTACTAATTTATATAAGAAAGGTTCATTAACACCCAATTTTTTACCATGTCTAGCAGCTCTTCTAAGTAACCTTCTTAATACATAACCTCTACCCTCATTGGAAAATACAGCACCATCCGATATAGCAAAAGTAAGTGTTCTAATGTGATCTGCTATTATTCTAAATTCAGGTTGATTAGTATACTTTTTATTACAATTTTTTTCAATTTCATTAATTATAGGTATAAATAAATCAGTATCATAAGCAGAGTCTTTCTCTTGAATTATTGTAACCATTCTCTCTAAACCCATTCCGGTATCAATATTTTTATTTGGAAGTTCTGGGTATTCTTCTCTTTTTAAACCTTCTTTGGAATTGTATTGACTAAATACATTATTCCAAATTTCTACATATCTAGAATTATCAATTTCTTCTTTTAATAATTTAATTCCTAAACCTTCTGGATCATATTTTTCTCCTCTATCATAGAAAATTTCTGAATCTGGCCCACATGGACCTTCACCTATTTCCCAATAATTATTTTCAAGTCTTATAATATGATCTTCAGGCATACCTATATTAATCCAATAATTATATGCTTCTTCATCTGTTGGGTATATAGTTACAAATAGTTTTTCTTTATCAAATCCAAAATAATTAGGATCTGTTAGTAACTCATAAGACATCTCTATTGCTTCTTTTTTAAAATAATCTCCGATAGAAAAATTACCTAACATTTCAAAGAAGGTATGGTGTGTTGAATCTCCAACACTTTCAATATCATTTGTTCTAATACATTTTTGACAACTTACCATCCTTTTATTTTCCGGAATAACACTTCCATCAAAATATTTTTTTAATGGTGTTACACCTGCATTATTCCAAAGTAAAGTTGGATCATCATTCGGTATTAAAGATGCGCTTGAAATTATTTCATGCCCGCTTTCTTCAAAATAATTTAAAAACATATCTCTAATTTCTGTACTAGTTAATTTTTTCATAAAGTCACTCCTTAATATTTCTTATTATACTATTGATATAATAATATTCAATAAAAATAATAGAAGAAAATAAATTTTATAAGTCTAATTCTAAATCTAATATATTTTCACAAGTTGCTTCCCCTGGCTTTTCTCCTTCAACATATTCTTTATTTAATAAATCACATGAAGTTTTTGTAATTGCATCTTTTAAGTACCCTCCTAAAAAAGTTACTAGAGCTACCGCTATTATTGCAATCAATGAAATAATTAAAATATATTCAACTAACGCTTGACCATTATTATTTATTTTTTTCATAAAATCAGCTCCAATATTAATTATTCTTTTACTTCAAACTCTTTTAGTTCTTGATTTTCATCTAAAACTTTACTAACTAACTCCTCTGCATTTTTAATTTTATCTGAACATTCTTTTGCTAATTTCATTGCATTAGTGTATTTGTTAATAGCATCATCTAAATTTACTTTACCACTTTCTAATTCTTTAACAATGTTTTCTAATTCTAATAATTTTTCTTCAAAACTCATTTCCATTATAAACTCTCCTTTATTTTTAATACTTTGGCATCAACTGAACCATCACTTAGATTTATAGTTATATCCTCATTTGGTTTAACTTTATTTATACTTCCAACACTAATTCCATCTTTTTTTATAATTGCATATCCCCTCTTTAATGAGTTCATAGGATTTAACAATTCTATTTTTTCTATATATTTTATAAGTAATTCATTTTTCTTTTCATATATTACCATAGGGTTTTTCATAATATAACTATTTTTCATTATATTTATTTCATGTTTTCTATCATTAATTATATGTTTCATAATTGAAGTTACTTTTTCTTTAATGTTTTTGATATTATTACTTTTCACTTCATAAATTGATAGTGGATTTTTCATAATATAACTATTTTTTATTTTTTCTACAGTAGTTCTATAGTTCTCAAGTTTATTTTTCATATTAATATTAATTTTATTTATGTAATTATCTATATTTAATGAAACATCTTCTATGTTAGGGACTGCTAATTCAGCTGCTGCTGTAGGTGTCGCTGCTCTGATATCTGCAACAAAGTCCGCAATAGTAAAGTCCACTTGATGACCAACAGCACTAATAACTGGAATTTTAGAATTATATATAGCTTCTGCTACAATTCTTTCATTAAATGGCCATAAATCTTCAATTGAACCTCCACCTCTACCTACTATTAATGTATCAATATCATAAGTATTTGCAATTTTAATTTTATTAGTTATATCAGCAGCTGCATCACTTCCTTGTACTAAGCTAGGAAATAATATAGTTTCACATATAGGATATCTTCTTTTAATAGTTGATAATATATCTTTTATTGCAGCACCAGTACTTGCAGTAACAATACCAATTTTTTTAGGGTACTTTGGAATATTCTTTTTTATTTCTTGGTTAAAAAACCCCTCTTTTTGTAGCTCTGATTTTAATTGTAAATATTTTTGATATAGTTCACCTTCACCATCTAAGCTCATTTGTTCTACATATAACTGATAATTTCCGTTTGGTTCATATACACTAATTCTACCAATTATATTAATTGAATCACCATCTTTAGGTTCAAATGTCAATCCTTTTGATTTTTGAGAAAACATTACTGAATTAATTCTACTTAATTCATCTTTAACTGTAAAGTAACAATGACCACTAGGTACCTGTTTTTTCCAATTTGAAATTTCACCTTTTATATAAACTTTTTTAAAAAAATTACTATTATCAAATTTCATTTTTATAATTTTAGTAAGTTCACCGACACTTATATATAATTTTTCTTCAACCATTTTATCACCTACTATCAATATAATTATAACAAAAAAAGAAAGAAATTACTATTTATTATAGTAGTTTCTTTTTTATATTTCTAGTATTTATTTATTAATTATTGATTATCTTTATTATTTAGCAAATTATCAAGTACACCATTTATCATATTTTTAACTTTGTCATCAGAATATTTTTTAGCTAATTCTACCGATTCATTAATACAAACAATATCTGGAGTATCAGTATACATTAATTCATACACACCAATTCTTAATATTGCTTGATCAGTTTTACCTAATCTATCAATAGTCCAATTCTTTAAGTTTTTATTTATAATATTATCAATATCTTGTTTTTTATTTATAACACCCTCAACTAATTCTATAACAAAATCATTTTGAATTTCTATTAATTCTTTTATAACGGTTTTTGTGTCATAAACAATTTTGTTACTTTCATATATAAAAATTTGATACAGTGCTGTCATTGCTATTTCTCTTGATTTGCTTCTATTCATATCTGTCATAAAATCACCTAAAACAATTCTATCACAAATTAAAAGAAAATGCTAAACATTTTTTCTTTATTATATGTTTTTCATCTTTTTAAATCTTATTACATTTAATACTCCAAAAATTATTATACTTAAAATTATATAAATAACCATAAAGTTACTTGTTAATTCATAATTACCTAAAAACAAGTTAATTCCTTGCGTATTAGAGAAATTTATATTTTGTTCAACTGGTGCATTTTCAAATACTATATTCATAGGTTGTTCAACAAATATTTTTCTAAGAAGTGATGCTCCTTGAGATACTGGTAGAATATTTGAAAAAAATTGAACACCTTTTGGCATTATTCCCATTGGAATATATGCTCCAGTTACAAATCCAATTAATACACCGACTATTGATGCAAACACAGATAATGATTGTTCATTATTTAAAAATGATACAATAAACAATAAAAATAATGAAGAAGATATAACACAAAGAATAATTATTCCAACAACTTGTGACAATTGTGTAATAGTTAATAATGTTCCTCCTGATATTAATATATATATTTCTGCTAATATTAATAGGGAAAAAGATATTGTAAACGCTATAAATAACGTAGATATTATATATGAAATAAATACATGAGTTCTTTTTATTGGTGCTACTAAAAAGTCGTTAAGTACTTTATTTTGCTTATCTGCAACAATTCTACCTAATGCACCAAGAGACAAGGTAACAGTAGCTACTGCAATTAAACCAGACATTACCCAGGCATTAACAAGTGGTTTTATACCTTCTACATCACCAGCTAGTTGTTTAATATTGTGAACTTGTACATCTGATAAAAACAATATATATACAACAAGAATTATAATAACAGACAAAAATGAAAAGAAGACTTCTGATTTGTTTCTAAAAAACATTAATAAATTTCTTTTAGTTAAACTATATATTGATTTCATTTTAATCCTCCCTAATATCTTTTCCTGTTAAATTTATAAATACTTGATCCATATTACCTTCTAGAACTTCAAATGTTAATATATTTTCTTCTATATCTTTTAGTATTTTTATAGCTTCTAAACTCTTTTCAAGATAAATATCAATTGTATCTACTTTTGTTTTATATTCGTATTTAAATTTGTCTAAATATGTTATTGATTTTTTCTTATCTTTTGGCAATATCTTCAATATATTTGTTGTATGTTTTTCTTTGAGTTTCATAGGAGTATCATATACTATTATTTTACCATCATCAATAATTGCAATTTTATCAGCATTTACAGCTTCTTCCATATAATGCGTTGTTAAAAATATAGTTGTTTTATTTTTCTTTTGTATTTCTTCTAACATTTCCCAAACTTTTTTTCTTGTTTGGGGATCTAACCCAGTAGTAGGTTCATCTAAAAACAGTATTTTAGGATCATTAATAAGTGCCCTTGCGATATCAACTCTTCTTTTTTGTCCACCAGATAATTTTTCATACTTTCTATTAAGAATATCAGTTATACCAATTGTTTCAGCTATATAATCTAATCTTTTTTTAAATTCTTCATCTGAAATTTTGTAAAAACCTGCTCTAACTTTAATATTTTCTTTTACAGTTAATAAGTTATCTAAATGAGAGTTTTGAAAAACAACTCCAATGCTTGATCTTATTAAATAATCGTCTTTTCCTAGCTTATAACCGTTAATTTCAATATCACCTTTAGTTTTTCCTAATATAGTACATAAGATGTTTATTGTAGTACTTTTTCCTGCGCCATTTTGTCCTAAAAAAGCAAAGAAATGTCCTTCTTCAACATTAAAACTGATATTTTTTACTGCAGTTATTTTGTCATATTTTTTTGTTAGATTTTTAACCTTAATAATATTTTTCACATTAGTTCTCCTTTATAAATTTATTCATCTATATCGTTTTTTATTTTATAAAGTATATTTAAAGCTTCCATAGGACTTATTTCAAGGGGATTAATTTCTTTTATATCTTCAATTATTTTATCATGCTTACTATTTATAATTGGTTGTTCAAAATTAAATTCTTCTTGGATAAAAACTGATTTTTTTTCTTTGTTTTCATATATATCTAATATTTGATTTGCTCTTTTTATTAATTCTTTAGGTAAATTAGCAAGTTTAGCTACATGTATACCATAACTTTTATCTATTGATCCTTCTTTTACTTTGTGTAAAAATGTAATATTACCATCTTCTTCAACTGCACTTACATGAACATTTTTAAGATTAACTAAATTATTTTCTAATTCAGTTAATTCATGATAATGTGTTGAAAACATAGTTTTACATTTTATATTATCATGAATATACTCAATAATAGATTGGGCTAAAGCCATACCATCATATGTAGCGGTTCCCCTACCTAATTCATCAAAAATAATCAAACTATTTTCAGTAGCATTTTCTATTGCGTTATTTGCTTCTATCATTTCTACCATAAATGTAGATTCGCCACTTACTAAATCATCACTTGCTCCAATTCTTGTGTAAATACTATCAAATATAGGCATTATACACTCACTACAAGGAACAAAACATCCAATTTGAGCCATAATTGCTGTTATTACTAATTCTCTCATATAAGTTGATTTACCAGCCATATTAGGACCAGTTATTAATAATATATTTATATCTTCATCCATAATTATATCATTAGGTACAAATTCATCTTTTATTACTTTTTCAACGACAGGATGCCTATTATCTTTAATGTATACTTTTCTATCTTCAATAATTTTAGGTCTAATATATTTGTTTTCTTCTGCTACATTGGAAAAAGATTGTAATACGTCTATTTCTGCAATAACATTTGCATTTTTTTGTAATATAGGTATATATTTTTTAACTTCTTCTCTGATTTTTAAAAATAAATTATATTCTAAATTAATAATTTTTTCTTCTGCTCCTAAAATTAATTCTTCTTTTTCTTTTAACAATGGAGTAATATATCTTTCACAATTTGCTAAAGTTTGTTTTCTTTCATAACCAGAATCTTCTGGAATTAAATGAATATTACCTTTTGATACTTCTATATAATAACCAAATACTTTGTTATATCCAACTTTTAAATTTTTTATTCCAGTTCTATTTTTTTCATCAGCTTCTAATTTAAGAATAAAGTCTTTCCCACCTTTTCTACTAGTTTTTAATATATCCAAATCACCGTTGTAACCTGTTTTTATTAAAGAACCTTCTTTTATTGTAATAGGTGGATTTTCATTAATACTATTTTCTAATAAATAATATAATTCCTCAAGTGTATCAATAGTATTATAAAAATTTAAGTCTTTTAGTATATTTTTAATTTTAGGTAAAACTCTTAACGAACTTTTTAATTGCAATAAATCTCTTGCATTAGCGTTACCATATGAAATTCTTCCACATAATCTTTCTAAATCATATACTTCAAATAACAAAGCTTTTAATTCTTCTTTTAATATAAATTCTTCTAAAAGTTTTTCTATAATATCATATCTTTGATTTATAATATTTTTATCTAACAAAGGATTTTCTATCCAATTTTTTAACATTCTACTACCCATTGCAGTTTTAGTTTTATCCAATAACCAAAGAAGAGAATAACTCCTTGATTTCAACCTTAAACTTTCAGTTAATTCAAGATTTCTTTTTGTATGAACATCCATTTTTAAATATGATTTATTATCTAGTATTTTGACTTTTTGAAGATGAGATAAACTTCTTTTTTGAGTATCATTTAAATATGAAAGTAAATGTTTAATTGCTTCAATATATCTAACATCATTGACCTCAATATATAAGTTTTTATATTCTTCAATATCATTAACCACATCATATATCGAAATATTTATTTTATATTTATTTTTTAAATTTTCAATAATTTTTTTATCAAAATTGTTATTTACAACAACTTCACTAATTCCTACAGAAACTACTTCTGATATAACTTTATTTGAATTGTGTTCAAATAAAATAGTGTTAAATACCCCTGTTGATATATCAGTATAACTTAAAACATAGCAATGATTAAAATCAATTATATTACCAATATAATTGTTACTTTTTTCATCTAAATATTCGCCGTTCATAATAGTACCTTTTGATACTACTTGAAGTACTTCTCTTTTTACTACACCCTTTGCAACACTTGCATCTTCAACTTGTTCGCATATTGCAACTTTATATCCTTTTTCAATTAACTTATCTATATATATATTTGAAGAATGATGAGGAATTCCACACATTGGTATTCTATCTTCCAAACCGGCATTTTTTCCTGTTAAAGTTAATTCTAATTCACGAGATACAGTTATGGCATCTTCAAAAAACATCTCATAAAAATCGCCAAGTCTAAAAAATAAAACAACATCATTATAATTATCTTTTATGTCCATGTATTGTAACATCATAGGAGATAGTTTTTTTCTATCTACTTCATTTCTCTTCATACATTACCACCAAACAAATTATAACATGCATGATTTTTTTTGCATAGGTTTAATTTTTATTTGTTTTTATTTTAATATATTTTTTTTGAAACTCAACACTAGAGTAATTCTCAACCTCAAAGTTTTTATATTCAGTTTCAATATAATGTTTCATTTTTTCTTTGGATTTTGTTACTATTCTACTAACATATGATCTACTAATAGCTAATTCTTCTGCTATTTTTTTTTGCGTAATTTTATCAAATTCAATACCGTAACTTTTCTTCACTACTTCTTTTTCTCTTTCTGATAAATGATTTAAAGAATCATTTATCATGTTTTTTTCATAATCTTTTGATATGTTATTTACCCAATCATCTTCACTATTTTTATAATCTATAATTTCTATTTCATTAGTAGTAGAAGTGAAAATATGTTTTTTACTTCTTCTTATATACATTAAAATTTCATTTTTGATACATCTTCTTGCAAATGAAGAAAACTTTATATTTTTACTTATATCAAATTTGTCTACAGATTTAATTAATCCAATCACTCCTTCTTGAAATAAATCGTTTTGATCTAAATTTGTACTAATAAACCAATTTGTAATATATGATACTAACCTTAGGTTATGTAAAATAATCTTTTGTTTAGAATCATTATCTCCTTGTTTATACTTTTGAAACAAGTTAATGATTTCATTATTTGTTAAAGGTTTTGGGAATAAAACATCAGAAACGAAACTATTTTTATTCATTATTATACTCCTTAATATTTAAATTATATTTTTTACATAAATATAATATGAATAAAAAAATAATTACCCCACTAAATAAGGATAATTAATTTCATTTATTTTAATTGTACAAATATTACCTATTTGATTTTCACTTCCTTTGAATTTAATTTGTATGTAGTTTGAAGAATAACCAATTAAATATCCATTATCATATTTTTCAGTTATAACTTCTAACTCTTTACCTATAAATTTTTCCATATAATTTTTTTCTAAATATTCTGATATTTCTAGCAGTTTTCTAACTCTTGTTTTTTTGATGTTATTATTTAACTGACCAGACATTTTAGCTGCCTTAGTCCCTTCTCTTTTAGAAAACGGAAATACATGTAATTTAGTTAATTTCATTTCTTTTATAAAATTAAGTGTACTATTAAAATCTTCTTCACTTTCATTTGGAAATCCCACTATTACATCTGTTGTAATTGAAATTTCAGGTCGTATATTTCTAATTTCATTTATTTTATCTTTAAAATATTTTGTATCATATTTTCTATTCATATCTTTTAAGGTTTTATTACAACCAGATTGAAGTGGTATATGAAGGTGATTAACAATTTTTTTATTATTCTTTAATATATCCATAAATTTATTATCTAATTCAGTTATTTCAATTGAAGAAATTCTTATTCTTTCTAAACCATTTATTTTACATAATTCATTTAATAAATCACTAAAATCATATTCTTTTTTATCTTTTCCATAATGTCCTGTATGAATTCCTGTTAAAACAACTTCAACATAACCATTATTTACAAGATTTTTAATTTCATCTATGACCTTTATCATGTCTTTTGATCTAATATTACCTCTTGAATATGGAATAATACAATAAGAACAATAGTTATCACACCCATCTTGAATTTTAACAAACGCTCTAGTTCTTGTTTCAAAGTTATCTAATTCCATTGGTTCAAAATCTATATTTTTTATATCTTTTACATTTAATATTTTTTCCTTTGTATTTTTAAAATCATTTATTAATTCAATAATTTTACTTTTATCGTTATTTCCAATTATTATATCTACTCCCTCTATTTGTTTTACCTCATTTGATTTAACTTGGGAATAGCATCCCATAACTACAACAATTGCATTGGGATTTCTTTTAATAACTTGTCTAATTATTTTTCTACTTTTTGAGTCACTAGTATTTGTTACTGTACAAGTATTAATAACATAAACATCGCTTATATTATTAAAATCAGTAATTTCATAGTTATTTTTCTTAAATAAATTCATTAATACTTCTGTTTCATATAAATTTACTTTACATCCTAAAGTATAAAATGCAACTTTCATATAATCCCCTCCAAAATAAAAAACCCTATGGGTTTATTATAAATTATTTCTAAACTCTTTTAAAGACTTTAAGAATGTTTCACTATCATTATATGATAACTTTAACTCATTCTTATTCTCTTTATAGATTGGTTGTTGATTTGGTGTAAAAACTGAAGAAAATATTTCTTGAGGCTTAACTTTCGGTTGCGATTGTTGTTTTTCCATTTCATTTTCATCTGTATTAGTAACCTCTATTTTTTTAACCATTGGCCTATTTGCATCTTCTACTTTAGCAGCTTTTATTAATTCTTGATAACTTATAATAGCAGTTTTTTCTTGTTCATCTTCATATAAATCAGTAACATCCTTTTTATCTACACTAGCTTTTTCTAATTTTTTTACTATAGTGTTTAAATCTTTAGTTTTATCATTTTCTAAATCAATATCTAGCGTTTCTATTTCCTCTTCTTTTTGTTTGTTTTTTTGTATTACTTTCCTTTGTTCATCTTGAATTATTTTAATTTGCTTTTGAACTAAAGATTTTTGTAGTATCATTATAAACATCAAAATTATTAAAATAACAAAAAGCATAATAGCAATATAAAAGACTAGTCTTCCAATATTATTCAATTCCTCATAAAAATTGATAAAATTAACTGTAACAAAATTTAAAATATTATTCATTGTACTTCACCTCATAAATTCATAATTAATAATGCTTAATATATATAAGGGTGCTGTTTCTGACCTTAATATATTATTTCCCAAAGATGTACTAATAAATCCATTATCTATTAATAATTTTTCTTCATTATTAGAAAAACCACCTTCTGGTCCCACTACTATTAATAGTTTATCACAATTAGAATTATCTTTTAATACTTGTTTTATGCTTGTTGACGTCTCGTTTACGGTAAATATTAAATTAAGTTCTTCTTTAAAATTTATTATCTCTTTTATATCAATAATATTCTTTATTTTTGGTATACTATTTCTATGTGATTGCTCACTTGCTTCTTTACATATTTTACCCCATCTATTTATTTTTTTATCTTCATTTTTCTTGTCAATTTTTATAATTGATCTTTCTGATTTCATTGGAATTATAAAGTCAACACCAAGCTCTGTAGCTTTTTGTAGTAAATAATCAATTTTTTGTTCTTTAATAAGACATACTGCTAAAGTGATTTTAGGATTTACATCTTTTTCTAAGAGTGTTTTATTTATTACTTCGAATTTAATGTTTTTATTTATTATTTCATTTATTACACATTCATATTCATTATAATCGTATATAATTTTGAATTTATTATTCTTTTTCATTCTCATAACATTTGTAATATGATGTAGATCGCTATCACATAATTCTAACTTTTCATTTACTGCGAAATATCTTTGCATATTACTCACCTAACCCCATTATATAAAATATAAATAATTAATTCAACAAAAATTGAAAATAATGATATATTTTGTTATACTAATATTGAAATAAAGGAGAATTAAATATGGAAAACAATAAAAAGGAATTTATAGAAGAATTATTTGATATAGAAGAAAATCCAACAACTAATAAAAATGATGATCAAAAATTAGATTTAAATAAATTTTCAATGATGAAAAGGTATGGTGAAGAACTTACTTCAGTTGAATACGTTACTGATCCTGCTATTGAACGTGAGAACGAACTAAAAAAAATGATATTAACTTTATTCACTCCAGAAAAATCACCCATATTAGTAGGACCTCCTGGTACTGGTAAAACAGCGATTGTTGAAGGGTTAGCATATAGAATACAAAAAAAAGAAGTTCCTGATGCCCTAAAAGACTATAAAATAATAAAAATTAATACAGTTGCAATGGTTGGTAATATTGAGAAAGAAGGAAATACAGAAGTTAAACTGCAACTTTTAATTGACGAGTTGGCACAATTAGATAAAACAATTCTTTTCATTGATGAAACTCATACATTAATTGGAAACAAAGAAAGTGGTGGACTTGATTTTGCTAATATATTAAAACCAGCATTATCAAGAGGTAACATAAAAATGATTGGTGCTACAACAATTGCAGAATATGATCATTATATTGTAAAAGATAAGGCTTTCTTAAGAAGGTTAGAAAAAATTGAAATATTAGAACCAACTGCTGAGATGACAGTAAAAATATTACTAGGATCAATTCCAAAAATAGAAAAACATACAGGATTAAAAATGAATTATTCAAACTTTATAAAAGAAAGAGTTATGACTTTTATTGTAGATATGACTACTGAATATAATAGAGTTTTTGAATCAGCTTCAAGATACCCAGATATATGTTTAGCAATGCTTACAAAAATATTCTCATATGCAATATTTGATAATCAAAATGAGGTTAAATTTAAACACATATGGCAAACTATTAGTACAACAGAAGCGGTTTACCCCGATGTGTTAAAAAAATATAAAGAGATATTCAAAAAAGAATTTGACGGGATATTAGAAGAAGAAAATGTAGATACATTTACATTTTAAAAAAATCATATAAATTTATATGATTTTTATTTTTGTGAATTATATAATTGTTTTATTTCAGTTTCAGATAACGCTCTATTATATATACGGACATCGTCAATGTATTGTTTTGGATTTGCTCCTTGATAATTATAAGAAATAGTCAAAGGCAAATCATTAACTATGTTACCAATTGAAGAAATGTCTATTGGTATTCCTAATTTTTCTCCATTAACATATCCAAATAATTCTGATGTTTCTCTATTTATAACAACATCTATTTTGTACCAATTATTTAATTCCCAATTATAATTGAATTGTTGATAAATATGATTATCTGTTATATCTTGTAGTAATATAGATAATGTGTTGTTATGTAAAAAAAACAGATACCCTTCTCTATTTGAATTTCCCCATTGCCCACCTTGCCTTTTTCCAAGCAATGATTTCCTATCTCCAAAAGCTCCTGGAAGTTCATTTAATTTAATCCAAATACTAATAGTCATACTTTTATCTAATATATTAAACATTGAACTTTCAGTAGTTTCTATTCGGTTAGGACTTCCATCAAAAAGATAAACTCCGCTGTTTCTTTCTTCATCAAAAATCCATCTTGGTGTTGTATTTAATTGTAATTCAGCATGATTACCGTTACCAGAATAATCTTTTACAACACCTTCTCTTATTCCATTAACAAAGGGTGTTGCATAAGACTTTTTTTCTACCTGTATATTAAAAAAATAACATTTTTGTTCTATACCAGTAGGAAATCCAATATAAAAAGAAATTATATACTCAGTTGCATTTTGAGTTGTAAAAGTCGCCTTTTTCGTTCGAGTAGGAGAAACAAACCAAGTTTCTGTTTGTTTGTTGTATACTCTCCAACCCCAATTTGAACCTAATTCTCCTTCATAATTTAAACTTAAAGAATATTCAGTATTAGGTGACAAAACAAAATCGCCCAATCTTATACCATAGCCATTAGAATTAGAATTATATATTACTGTATTGTCTTCTATTTCTATATTTCCATAATTATTACCTCCAATTACCGAAACATTATTTATATCAACTAAATTCTCTGTAGGCTCCTGAAAATCATCAAATTTATAATGTAATACTAATCCATCATCACTACTACTGTGTATATCAAGTCCACATCTTAAATGAGGTGTATAATCATATTCAGTATCACTTAATTTCATTATCGTTACATATCCAGTACAATCTTCATTTTTATTATATGGATTTGTTATTTCTGTTAACATACCATTTGATACTAAATAGTTTATTGATACTTCTGTTGTACTTCCTATTTCACCAGGAAGTGATCCTGTATTTCTTGATACATATAAATCTATTGCTTTTAATACCATTTGTTCATTTTTTAAATAAGCACTTATTCTAGAATTATCTACTACCTTTAATACTTGTGATATTGCTATTACAAGTATTACTGCTAGTATTACTATTACTGCAAGTAACTCTATTAATGTGAATCCTTTTTTCATTTTTACACCTACCTATTATAGTAAAATTATATATTAATTACATATGATTTTCAACTGTATTAAAAAAAGGATATAAAAATACCCCTTAATTTATATTATTTGTTCTTTTTTAAATAGTTTTTATATTGATTAAATTTTTCGTTTTCTAAATCAGTTTTATTTAAATCATTAATTATTTGTTTTTGTTTTCTATCTAATTTATTTGGAATAACAACATCTAGAATTACGTACATATCTCCTTTTCTTCCGTTTGATATATTTGTAACTCCTTTTCCTTTTAGTCTATGTTTATCTTTGCTTTGACTTCCTGCTGGAATTGATAATATTACATTTCCATATAAAGTTGGAACTTCTTTTTTACATCCTAATATAGCTTCTGTAATAGTTAGTGGTAATTCTAAATAAATTTCTATATCTTCTCTTATAAATAATGGGTGTTTTTCAACATAAAACTCTATATATAAGTCACCATTTGGTCCACCATTTGAACCTGGGTTTCCTTTTCCTGCTACTCTTAATTGATTTCCTGTATCAATACCAGCAGGAACATTTATTTTTATTGTTTTCTTCTTCTTTGTTACACCTTTTCCTTTACAGTTATTACATGTTTTTTCATATGTATAACCTTCACCTTTGCATTGTGAGCATGTAGTTTTAGTCATAAATGAACCTAATATTGTTCTTTGTTCAGCTGTTACAGTACCACTACCATGACAAGTACCACATGTCTTTTTATCATGTCCACCTATACCTTCACATTCGTCACATTCTTCATATGAATCTACTGTAACACTTTTATCTGTTCCAAAAACAGCATCCTCAAATGAAATATTCATAGACATACCGATATCTGATCCTTTTTGTCTTCTATTTGATTTAGATGTTCCTCCTCCAAAATCAAATCCAAATGAAGAACCGAATATATCTGAAAATATATCATTAAAATCAAAATCTGTGTAGTTAAAACCGCCACCACCCATTCCAGAATTACTAAATGCTTGATGTCCCATTTGATCATATTGAGCACGTTTTTGTGAATCAGATAATACAGAATATGCTTCTTGAATCTCTTTAAATTTTGCTTCTGCATCTGTTTCTTTGCTAACATCAGGATGATATTTTTTTGCAAGACGTTTAAATGCAGACTTTATTTCGGCATCAGATGCCCCTTTATTTAACCCTAATATTTCATAATAATCTCTTTTGTTCATGCTATACCTCCGTTAGAGTAATTGCTTAAATTCTTCCATTAAATCATCAAATATTTGTAATGCATCATTAATAGATTTATTTATATCAATCCCCATTTTTTCTACCAAATTTGTTGGGTAGTCACAACTACCGCTATGTAAAAACTCCAAATATTTTTCTAACATTTCTTTATCTTCGTCAAATATTTTATATGCAATAACAAATGCAATGCTTAAGCCTGTTGCATATTGATATACATAAAAAGGAGTATAAAAATGTGGTATTCTCGACCATTCATATTTGATTTCTTCATCAATTATAACATTATTTCCATGGTATTTTTTAACCAATTCATAATATATATTATTTAATTTATCTGCAGTAAATGATTCACCTTTACTAGCTTTATTATGTATATCAAGTTCAAACTCCGCAAACATTGTTTGCCTATAAATTGTGCTTTTAAAACTATCAAACATTTCATTTAAAATATTTAATTTTTGTTTTTTATCTTGTGATTTTTTCAATAAATACAACTTTAAAATTATTTCGTTTACTGTAGAGGCAATCTCTGCTGTAAATATCTCGTTATCACTATAATAATAATCTTGAGTTTCGTTTGAATAATATCTATGTAATGCGTGACCTAATTCATGAGCTAAAGTAGAGATATCATTTAGTTTGCCTTGATAGTTTAATAGTATGTATGGATGTGTTGGGTATGCTCCCCAAGCATAAGCACCAGTTCTTTTTCCTCTAGTTTCATATACGTCAATCCAATTTTCATTAAATATTTTGTTTAAATCATTAATATATTTTTCCCCTAATGAATTTAAAGATTTTAATACTATTTCTTTTGCTTCTTCATAACTATATTCTTTATTTCCCTCTTCTATTAAATTAACTGCTAGATCATACATGTAGAGTTTATTATATTTAAGTATTTTTTTTTTAATATCAAAATATTTATGAAGTTTATCTAAGTTATTATTTACTTGTTTTATTAGATCGTAATATATAGAAGTATCAATCCTATTTTGATCTAAATACATATTTAAAGGAGTTTTATATTTTCTTGTTTTATATAAAAAATTAGTAGTTTGTAGATTACTATTCATTATGTTTCCTAATGTATTATTTAATTCTTTATATTTTTTATATAAAGTTTTGAAAGCTCTTTTTCTTACTGTTCTATTATTAGATGTAATATATTTATAATATGTACCATGTGTCAAAGGGATTTTTTTTCCTTCTTCATCAATTATTTTTTCAAATACTAAATCAGCATCATTTAAATTACTAAATATTTCATTTGAACTATTTAATATATTTGAACTTCTTGATAATAATTCTTCTTCTTTTATACTTAATATATGATTTTTACTACTAAATAATTGATCTAAAAAGAATTTAAATCTTTTAAGTTTGTTGTTTGATTCGATAAAGTCAATTATTTTTTCATATGAAGCATTCAATAATTCTGGAGTGAAAAAAGACATTTTCTCATCTATTTGTGTTATTTTAACGCTTAAATCACCGGTTAATTGTTGAAACAAAGCATTTGTTGTATCTTCATGTAAATTCATATTTGAATATACATAAAGTCTACTAATAATCATATCTATTTGTTCTTTTAGTTTTAGTGCGTTATATAAATTTTTAGGAGTTTTTGTTAAATTTCCTTTAT
Organism: Bacilli bacterium; assembly: GCA_007116005.1. Lineage (GTDB taxonomy): Bacteria > Bacillota_I > Bacilli_A > RF39 > UBA660 > SKJH01. The sequence continues at coordinate 34,336 of SKJH01000104.1, forward strand.
AAGATATGAATTCATTAACTAAAGTTTCAATTTTTGCTTGTTCTTCGTTATATTCATCTATATTTTTATAAACATCTGTAAGATTCCACTTATATTTACTACTAATTTCTTCTCTTTTCATAAATATTTCAAACAAAAGAGTATTTTTTCATACTCTTTTGTTTTCCTTTCTTTATTCTTTTTCTACAAACTCTGCATCTACTGCTTCATCATCTTTATCTTCTTTTTCATCTGTTTCATTATTTTCTTCTTGTGCTTTTTTTGCAGTTTCTTCATAAACCTTTGTTGCAAAAGCCATTGCTTTTTCTTCTAGTTTACCTTTTACTTCTTTTATTTTATCTAAATCTTTTGCTTCAAGTTCTTTATTTAATTCTTTAATTAATTCTTCTGCTTCTTCTTTATCTTTATCTTCAATTTTATCGCCTAGATCTTTTATTGCTTTTTCTGTCGCTAAAATAGTTTGTTCACATTCATTTATTAAATCAGCTTCTTCTTTACGTTTTAAGTCAGCTTCTTTATTTGCTTCAGCTTCTTTTACCATTTTATCAATTTCTTCATCAGATAAATTTGTAGATGCTGTAATAGTAATAGATTGTTCTTTATTAGTTCCTAAATCTTTTGCTTTAACATTTACGATACCATTAGCATCAATATCAAATGATACTTCAATTTGAGGTATTCCTCTTGGTGCTGGTGGTATATTTGTTAATTGGAATCTACCTAATGTTTTATTGTCTGCAGCCATTGGTCTTTCACCCTGTAATACATGGATATCTACTGCTGGTTGATTATCAGCTGCTGTACTAAATACTTGTGATTTAGTTGTAGGAATAGTAGTGTTTCTTTCTATTAAAACAGTATTTACACCACCTAGTGTTTCAATTCCTAGTGATAATGGTGTTACATCTAATAAAACAACATCATTAACATCACCAGTTAAAACTCCACCTTGAATAGCAGCTCCCATTGCTACTACTTCATCAGGATTAACTCCTTTGGATGGCTCTTTTCCAAGTTCTTTTTTTATTAATTCTTGAACTAACGGAATACGTGTAGAACCACCAACTAATATTACTTTATCAATATCTTTTTTATCCATTTTAGCATCATTTAATGCTTTTTTAACTGGGTCCATTGTTGATTTGATTAAATCTCCAACTAAGTCTTCAAATTTAGCTCTTGTTAAAGATAATTCAAAGTGTAATGGTCCATCACTTCCTTGAGATATAAATGGTAAGCTAATTTGAGTAGTTGTAACACCACTTAAATCTTTTTTAGCTTTTTCTGCAGCATCTTTTAATCTTTGCATTGCCATTTTATCTTTACTTAAATCAACACCATTCTCTTTTTTAAATGTATCAACTAAATAATCCATTATTTTCTCATCAAAATCATCTCCACCAAGTTTATTATTACCACTAGTGGATTTAACTTCAAACACACCTTCTCCAAGTTCTAGAATAGATACGTCGAAAGTTCCTCCACCAAGGTCATATACTAATATAGTGTGATTATTATCTTGTTTATCAAGCCCATACGCTAAAGCAGCAGCAGTTGGTTCATTTATTATTCTTTCTACTTCTAATCCTGCTATTTTCCCAGCGTTTTTTGTTGCTTGTCTTTCTGAATCGTTAAAATATGCTGGAACTGTAATAACAGCTTTTGTTACTTTTTCTCCTAAATAACTTTCAGCATAATCTTTCATATAAGATAGAATCATAGCACTTATTTCTTCTGGTGTATATTTTTTTTCTTCTGCTTCTACCTTTTTATTTGTTCCCATTAATCTTTTTACTGAAGAAATAGTATTTGGATTAGTAATCATTTGTCTTTTTGCGGCCTCTCCAACTATTTTTTCTCCATTTTTAAAAGCTACAACGGAAGGTGTTGTTCTTGCTCCTTCAGGAGTTGGAATCACCTTACTTTCTCCAGCTTCTAATACACTAACACAACTGTTAGTAGTTCCTAAGTCAATACCTATAATCTTACTCATTTTTCATCTCTCCTTTATTTATTATTAACCTTAACCATTGCAGGTCTTATAACTTTATCTTTATACATATATCCTTTTTGTAATACTTCTATTACAATATTGTTTTCTTTATCTTCTATATTATCAGTTAAAACACAGTTGTGATATTTTGTATCAAATTCTTTGTTCATAGCGTCGATTTCTTTAACTTCAAACTTATTTAATATATTAACTAAATTTGAATAAATCATTTTGAATCCATGTAGAAATTTAGACAGTTCATCTTCTAAATTATCATCATCTAATTTTATTGCTCTTTCAAAATTATCAATTATAGGGATAATTTCTAAAATTATATCCTCTTCACAATACTTAAGCAATTTTTCTGTTTCTTCATCTTTTCTTCTTTTATAATTTTGAAGTTCAGCAGCATTTCTTAATACTTTTTCATTCAATTGTTCATTTTGTTCAGTTAATGTTTTTATTAACTCAATATGTTCGTTTGTTTTATCTTTTTTTTCTTTCTTTACTTTTTTTTCGTTTTCTTTTTTTAATGTTTTTTCTTGTTCTTTCATGTTACCTCTCAATCTTTTCTTTTATATACTCTAAAAGTCCTATAACCTTGTTGTATTCCATTCTCTTAGGACCTACTATTGCTATGGTACCATCATCTCCATTAATAGAATATTTTGTTTTTATAATAGTAACATCTTCATCAATATTTGATTCAGATCCTATGTAAATGTTTATACCATTTTTTGTTTCTTCAAAACTATTAATTAAATGATTATCTTCAAATTTTTCTATTATGTTTCTAAGTTTTTTAGAATCATCAAACTCTGGTTGTTTCAATATATTAGTTTTTCCAGAAAAATGAAAATTACTAGTTTTTTGCGTAAACTCATTAAACACATTATAAAAGGCATTATAAATCATCTCGTGTTGTTTTATGTACTTACCTATTATTGGTTTAATTTCAAACTCTAATTTTTCACTTATACCATCAATAGGAGTTCCAACTAATAGATTATTAATTAGATCCACTGTTTTTTTTATATCATCAATTGAAATATTGTTATTTATAGTAATGTTTTTATTTTCAACATGTCCTTTATCGGTAATAACAATAGCAATTAAGTTATTTTCATTTAGTGGAACTATTTCAACCCTTTTTAATTTATTAGATGATGAGGATTTTCCTAATACAATTGATGTATAGGTTGTCATTTCTGAAATTATTTCCATACTTTTATTAATAGCATCATTTAATACTAAATCATTGTTATGAAATATTGTTTGTAATTTCAACATATCTTCCCCGGTCATTTTCTTAGGTTCCATTAATGTGTCTACATAATATCTGTATCCTTTTTCACTTGGAATCCTACCTGATGATATATGTGTTTTTTCTAAAAAGCCAAGTTCTTCTAATTCCGCCATATCATTTCTTACAGTGGCACTTGAACAATTTAAAATATCACATATAGATTTTGAACCTACCGGTTTTATACTTTTGATATATTCTTCTACAATAATTTTCAAAACATCACTTTGTCTTTTACTGATCAATATATCACCTCTCAAACAATACATATACCATTATAATATTATGCGTTAGCATTGTCAATATATGAGTGCTAA
>SKJH01000011.1 GCA_007116005.1 Bacilli bacterium
AATTACCATTTAAAACAAAAAACTGTGGTAGTAGACATCTCACAAACAGTCAAAGCTGTATGTATGAAAAAACAAATCCACAGTGCAATATAATTATAACTCTAGAGTTATAATTAAACAAAATATAAGTAGAAAGGGATCTACTTTATGGTCAAATAAACCATAATTAGATTATACGTGTAGTATGAATATATTAGATGCTTTAATAATTTTATTTTTAGGATTAGGTTTTGTAATAGGTTTTAAAAGAGGTTTTTTTAAGCAAACTGTTATATTTGTAGGAACATTTGCGGTGTTGATTTTATCTTTTATTTTAAAGGATCCAATAGCTGAATGGTTGGTAAATGCATTACCATTTATAAATTTTGGTGGTTTTTTTGAAGGTCTTATAGCTATTAATATAATATTTTATCAATTTATTGGTTTTTTATTAGCTTTTTCTGTTTTGTCTTTTATTTTAAAATTATTAATAATTGCGTCTGGTATATTTGAAAAAATATTAAAACTCACAATAATTTTAGGTATACCATCTAAAATTTTAGGAGCAGTTGTTGGTTTTTTAAATTATTATATAATTGTATACATTGTATTATTCTTAATATCATTGCCAATAATAAATATTGAAATAATTAATCAATCAAATTTAAGAAGCAAAATTTTAAACAATTCTCCAATATTATCAAAAATTAATGAAGATTTAGTAGGTACATTTAATGATATAATAGAATTAAAAGAAGAGGATTCTGAAACAGAAAAAGGAGAATTAAACAATAAAATTATTGATATTATAATAAAAAATGGTATCGCAACAAAAGAATACATAGAAAAATTAGAATTAAAAGGAAAAATAAACACTTCGAATTAATAGAAAGGATGAGAAAAATGGTAAAAAATGTTAATAAGGATAGCTTTAATGAAATTATTAAGGAAGGTAGAGTAATAGTGGATTTTTATGCAAAATGGTGTGGACCATGTAAAATGTTATCACCTATGCTTGAAGAAATATCAAATAATAGGAGTGATGTAACTATAGCAAAGGTGGATGTTGATGCTGAACCTGAATTGGCATCTATGTTTAAAGTTATGTCAGTACCCACGTTAGTTTTATTTAGTAATGGTAAACAGGTTTCTACTAAACAAGGTTTTATGAGTGTTGACATGCTTGAAGAATGGTTAAAAGAAATAGAATAAAATAAATAAAATATCCATAATTTATAGGGGATATTTTTTTATGATATAATAAATATATTTAGTTCAACATAGAAATAATAAAGGTGGTATTGTAATGAGTTTGAAAATTTTATATGAGGATAATCATATAATTGTAGTAGTAAAAGAAGAAAATTTATTAGTACAAGCTGATAATAGTAAAGATCTTGATATGCTTACTATAATTAAAAGTTATTTAAAAAAGAAGTACAATAAACCCGGAAATGTATATTTAGGGTTAGTTCATCGCTTGGATAGACCTGTTGGAGGTGTTATGGTATTCGCTAAAACATCTAAAGCAGCATCTAGACTTAGCGAACAAATGAGAAGTAATAAGATAACTAAAAAATATATAGCGGTAGTTCATGGTAAGACTAAAAAACATGATAGGTTAGTAAATTATTTGATTAAAGATAAAAACACAAACACTTCAAAAATTACAACAGAAGAAAACGGGAAGTTAGCCATTTTAGAATATGATTTAATTAAGCATTTTAATAATATGTCTTTACTAGATATAAATCTTAAAACGGGAAGATCTCATCAAATAAGGGTACAATTATCTAATATTAATCATCCAATATATGGGGATCAAAGATATGGAATTGACAAATTAGGCATACAAATTCATTTATGGGCATATGAATTAAGTTTTGTACATCCTGTAAAAAAAGAATTTATGAAATTTAAACATATTCCTATTTGGGCAAAATAAAAATGTATGATTTTTTTGATTTAATTATTCTAATAATAGGGGATATTATGGAAGCAATATAGAATGTTTTAAAAATATCACCAAAATCACTTGAAATTAAAACAAGTAGAAGAATTATTAAAAATTCAAGTTTTTTTTGTTGGATCAATAAATAAATAATTATCTATTGGGTTATATGTAAGGTATCCAAAAATAATAATAATAATAAATAAAATAATAATTGACAACAAGTTGATTTGTTTTTCATTAGTAATATTTTTTAAAATTATTGTTTTAATATAATAACCAAACACTAAACTTATATAATAAATAATTAGTGTTACTAGTAAATTATGTTCTTTTAACAAATTATCTACTGGTAAATATATAATGAGAAATATAATTATCGTTGATAATGAAGAAAATAAAACATTAGAAAATAAAAAGTTTTTTTTGTTTGTAAAAACAAATTTTATTATATTCCACATTAAAATAGTTGAAAATATCATTTTCAAATGTTCCCATATACTTTCGTTTACCGGAAAAAATATAGATGTTAAGAAATTAGGAAACCAGTCATAGATATTATGTGTTATAAAACTTAAAGTAAAAATAACAACACTTTCTATTATAATATTTTTTTTTAACATTTTCTCACACTCTTTAATTATAATATACTCAAAAAGCGCTAAAAATATTAATGGTGATATTTATGAAAATAAGATTAGGTTATGTAGCGTTACCTCTAACTTTAAATAAAGTTACATCTTCTAGTTTAATGACTTATACTTATTATAAAAAATTAGAAAAAGAAACAGCAAATTCAAAATTAAATAAAATAATAATTTCCAATTTAGAGGATTTAGAAAAAATATTAATATATAATGTTAAAAATAATATTCATTTTTATAGGCTTTCTTCTAGAATTATCCCTTTAGCAACGCATAAAGATGTGGATTTTGAATATTTAGAAAAATATAATGATTATTTTTTGAAAATTTCAAAGATAATAAATGATAGTAATATGAGGATAGATACGCATCCTGATCAGTTTTGTGTGTTAAATAGTGATAATAGTGAAACCGTTACAAATAGTATAATAATACTTAATTTTCATAAAGAATTAATGAAAAAATTAAATGTTAAACGTCCTATTTCTATACTTCACATAGGCAGTAATAAAAGTGGAAAAAGAAATGCAATGAAAAGATTTATAGATGTATTTAATATATTAGATGAAGAAGTAAAAAAAATGATTACTATAGAAAATGATGATAAAATATTTAATATTAGAAATACACTTAAAATAAGCAATGCTATCAAGGTGCCTATGACCCTTGATTTTCATCATCATTTATGTAATAATAATGGGGAAAAAATTGAAGATTTTATAGAAAAAATTGTATGCACATGGAATGATATCGATTTAAACCCCAAAATGCATTTTTCTTCTCCTAAAGGAAAAAACAAAAAAGATAGAAGGAATCATAGTGATTATATAGACAGCGATAAGTTTATAGAGTTTATTGAAAAAATTAAATTTATAAATAGAGATGTAGATATAATGATAGAAGCAAAAATGAAAGACATGGCTTTATTTAAATTAATGAGGGAAATTAAATATAAAACAGACTATAAAATAATTGATGATACAACTTTCGAAGTTTTTTAGGGGGGAATTAGGTTTAAATGTAGAATAATATAAATGGGAAGTGTAATTATGGTTATATCACAAGAGTTAATATTAGAAATAAGACAAAAAGCAAATATAGTTGATATTATTTCAGAATATATTTCGATTGAGCAAAAAGGAAAAAACTATTTTGCAATATGTCCTTTTCATGATGATCATAATCCAAGTATGAGCATTTCACCAGAAAAACAAATATATACGTGCTTTGTTTGTGGGGCTCATGGAAATGTTTTTTCATTTGTTATGGATTATGAAAATATTTCTTTTGTTGAAGCTGTTAAAACTGTTGG
>SKJH01000120.1 GCA_007116005.1 Bacilli bacterium
AATGATGCATCCGCTATTGTTCCTGCTGCATTTCCATTTAAACGACAACCATTTCCATCCCATGTAGTACTTCCACAATCATACATTAAATCTTCTGCCATCCAACATTGGTCTCCTATTTTCACTGTTGAATACACTTTCCCATCTCTCGTATCAGTAAGTGTATCACCACATATAAAACTTCCTATAGGTGGACAAGGCGTATTGAAAACCAAAACATTTTTAGTATTCTTTGTTATGCCACATGCATATAACCCTTCAAATTTACCTTCTCCAACTAAGTTTAATTTAAAAACATGGTTCTCAATATAAACATAGGAATCTGATAAACTATAATCAGATGATGATATATTTGTTAATTGTAAATTAGACAAAGAAATTTTAGTGAATTTTGGATTTCTCCAGTGTTCGTTTTCTACATTTCTAACAATAGATTTAGCAGAAATGAAAAATGCATCTTTGGCTCTGCCTTTTATTATATTATTAACAATAGGAACTGCTATTACTAAAATTACAGCCAAAATTATTATTACCGCTAAAAGTTCTATTAAAGTAAAAGCTTTTTTATTCATTTTACCATCTCCTATTATAAATCTATTATACAATACATGTTTTAGTTATACAACAAATTTTATTATTACAAAATACAAAAAATAGACAAAAGTCTACATTTTATTTATATCATCTGCAATTTCTTTTATTTTTCTAAATCTATGATTAAGCCCTGACTTTGTAACCTTTTTCCTGGATTCTACAGATATTATTTCACTAAGTTCATTTAAAGAAGCTTCAGGATATTTTAACCTATATAACGCAACATCTTTTAATTTATCATCTAATACATCTAAACCTATTTTTTCTTCTATTTCCTTTATATATTCAACTTGTTTTAATGCAGAATTAATAACCTTTTCTACATTTGCCTGTTCACAATTATTCAATCTATTAACCATATTTTTATGATCCCTATAGATTCTTATATCTTCAAAATACATTACAGCTTTATTAGCCTTAATTATTCTTAAAAAATCACTTATTTTTTCAGACTCTTTTATATACACAACATATCCATTTTTTCTCTCTATTATTTTACTGTTTAACTCATATGTATCTAATAATTCACAAATAAATATAGCGTATTCATAATCATCTATCATAAACTCCAAATGATAATTTGATGTTTTTGGATTACTTATTGAACCAGTTGCAAAAAACAACCCCTTAATATAAGCCTTTTTTTCTTCCTCATCTTCATAAATATAAACTCTTGGTATATTTATGAAAAATCCATGCTCATTCATTAATGATAAATCTTTTAGTATAATATCCTTTAATTCACTTATTTCCAATGAATAAGAAAGGCTATCTTTAAAATTGAATTTTTTTCTTACAGTAATTTGAGGAACAACATCATATAAACTATTTAAACTTTCAAATATAAATGTTGTTATAAATTCGTTTTCAGAATTAATTATTATACTTACATTGTTTATTATCCCATTATTTCTGATATATGCAGAAAGTAGAGAAATAAATTCCAATTTTGTAAATTGTTGATTTATAACCTCGTTTTTTACATTAATAGAAAACGACACAATATCACCTTCATTTCATCAAATATGAAAATATTAAATAACCGGTTTTCAAAGAATCATGTCTAACCATATCATTTATTACAGTAATGATATCATCTTTTATAATCTCTAACCCTAATTTGTTTAACTCTTTTTCATCTACTATAACCGGTTCTGCTTTTTCTAATTTCTTATATCTACTTTTTATTTGTTCATCTATTTTACTAGTATTAACTATTATAGCATCAAAAAGTGAAGTACCTGAATATTTGTTCATGAGTTTAATATGATCACCAGCTGAAAACCCATCAGTTTCACCATGCTCAGTCATAGCGTTACATACATATAATTTTTTTACTTCGCTTTTTGACAAAACTTCAACTATCTCTTCACATAACAAATGAGGAATTATACTTGTATATAAACTACCCATTGAAAACACTATTAAATCTGCGTTGTTTATTTCCTCAACAACTGCATCTATTACTTTAGGCTTATTTAAATACTCTATTTTTTCTATTTTTTTTAAGGATTTTGTTATATTTTCCTCACCTATTATTTTTTCTCCTTTATCTGTATGTGCTACTAAAGTTACTAAATCCTCTGTCAGAGGCAAAACCCTCCCTTTTAAGTTTAATATTTTACCAAAAGATGAAACAGCTTCTGTAAGGCTTCCGTTAATATTTAAAAGGGCTGTAAGCATAATGTTTCCTACAGAATGATCATTTAAATTACCATTAGTTTTAAATCTATATTGAAACAACTGTTCTACTAAAGGTTCTGTTTCGGATAAAGCTACAACTACATTTCTCAAATCACCTACTGCAGGCATATTAAATTCTTGTCTTAATTTTCCTGTTGATCTTCCATCATCTGCTACACTAACAACTGCAACAATATCAAGTGGAAATAGTTTTAATCCTTTTAACAAAGAAGATAATCCTGTGCCCCCACCAAAAACCACAACTTTTTTCATCTAATCACCTAATAACATTATACTATATATAATTAATATTTAAAACAAAACGTCTATTAAAAATAGACGCTATTTTAAATCTTTTATTGCGCTTAACGCTGCAATGGTTCCCTCACCAGCAGCAGTTGACATTTGATATACTTCTTTACTTATTACATCCCCACACGCATATATACCTTTTACGTTTGTTCTCATATTTCTATCAATTAATATATATCCATCCATGGTTTTTACTTTCGTATTTTTCAACATATCAACAACTGGATAGTTTCCTATAAATATAAACAAAGCGGACACTTTAACGTCTTCTTTTGAACCATCTATAGTGTTTTTTATATCAACACTATCTAATTTGTCTTCAAATTCATTTAATGCTGTTATAACATTGTTGTGTTTAATTTCTATCTTTGGATTTTGTAATACTTTATCAACTAATATAGATTCAGCTCTAAATTCATCTCTTCTGTGAATTAATATTACTTTAGAGCACATTTCAGATAAATAAATAGATTCCTCCAACGAACTATTTCCGCCGCCTACAACAGCAACAGTCTTATTTTTATAAAGAGGGCCATCACAAATAGCACACCAACTAACACCTCTTCCTGTTAGCGACGTTTCGTTTTCTAATCCTAATTCTTTGGATTTTCTTCCTGTTGCTATAATTACGCACTTGCACTTTATTTCTTCTTTATCAGTTTTTATTATTTTATAATCATTTTTATCTTCTATATCTATAACATTACCATATTTATAAGGTACCTTTAATTTTTGTGTTTGCATAAATAAATTATACGCAAGTGTTGGACCATCTATTGATTCAAAACCCGGATAATTTTCTATTATATTTGTTTTGTTTGCTTGTCCACCAGGAGCATTGTTTTCTATCATAACAACATTTACATTTGCTCTTTTTAAATAAATAGCAGCAGTCATCCCAGCAAATCCAGCTCCAACAATAACAACATCAAAATCTAATTTCATTTTCTACCTCCTCTTTATATCTATTTTCAAACTTAGAAGTTCTAAATATTTTAAAGAATAAAAACAATCCTACAGAAAATATAATTACCGATACTATTTGTGCAGATTTATACCCTTGAAACATTAAACTATCGGTTCTTAATATCTCAATAAAAAACCTTCCTAAACTATACCACATTAAATATATAGCGGTTAATTGTCCTAATCTTAAATATGTATAAAAACTTCTAATTAAAATTAAAACTATAAACCCTAGTAAACACCACATAGATTCATAAAAGAATGTAGGGTGATAATAAGCACCTTCTATATACATACCTTCAATTACAAATTCTGGAATTATTCGAAGAC
>SKJH01000010.1 GCA_007116005.1 Bacilli bacterium
ATAATGTATGAAATGTTCCTTTTCTTTTTTCTTCAACAATTAAAGGTGCAAATACAATAATTACAACTAATGTACACATTTGACTAAAATTATTAAAAAATTGAATATAAGAATCTATATATGTTGGATCTGGAACAGTTATAATAACATTTGGATCAGATTTAGAAAGCATTTCTATAATATTAGGTGTTAAATACGCAGTAACAGGGCTTAATATAGCAAATAATACAAAAATTATACCTATAATTAATAATTTTTTTGTTCTATATAATTCAATCATATCTTTTTTTATTAATATAAGAAATTGATTCATCTTTTAACAACCTCCTTTATAAATATTTCCTCTAATGAAGGAGATTTAACAATAAAACTTTCTATTGCTATATTATTTTCTAATATAAAGGAGAACAATCTTTTTGAAACTGAATTAATGTCATTATCATTTATAATCACTTTCAATTCATTTATGAAAAAATCTATTCCATCATTAATTTCAATTTTTTTCTTAAATTCATTAAGATCCTTTTTTGATGAGAAAATCACTTCTATTACATTTGTTATATATTCCTTTTTTATTGCTTTTATTGTTCCTTCTTTTATTTTAACACCATTATTTATCAAAATAACCTTATCACAAACTCTTTCCACATCATCTAATATATGGGTAGAAAATATTATAGTCATTTTTTCTTTTAGTTTACTTATTTGATCAAATATTTCTTTTCTCCCTATAGGATCTAAAGCGGAAACTGGTTCATCTAAAATCAAAATTTTAGGATAACTAACTATACTTGCTGCTATTCCCATTCTCTGTCTCATACCCCTAGAAAACTTACCTATTCTTTTATCTTTGTCATCATATAATCCTACTAATTTTAATGTTTCTTTAATTTTTTCTTCATTTAACTTATTTTTGTTTATATTTAATATAAAACTCAAATATTCTTCAGCAGTTAAAAAATCATAAAAACCTGGAACATCCTGTAAATATATAACATCATCTGGTATTACTCCATATTCTATTTTTTTCCCTAATATTTTAATGCTTCCCTCACTCTTTTTAATTAATCCCATAAGCATCTTCATAGTAGTAGTTTTCCCAGCACCATTAGGACCTATTAAACCTACCACACTATTTTTTTCTATATTAAAACTCAAATTATTTACTGCATGAAAATTCTTGTATTTTTTACTAAGATTTTTAACTTCTATAACAAACATTTATTTATCTCCTTCTAATACCAAAAAAGCAATTGGACCAAATATATTAACAAAAATCACTATGAAAAACCATATTGTTTTATTTAAATATTTAGACTCCTTTTTAGATATTAATTTTAATAACGCGAAAGTAAGCAAAAATATTTGGATTAATATTATTGGCAATAATAACAATATCAACTTTATATCTAACATAAGTCCTCCTTTATAATAAAAACATTTTTAATACTCTTTTACTTCTATATTTATAAAATCTCTTATTACAGTTTCATTCAATGTACTATTTATAGCCTTTATATTTACTATATATATAAAATTATCATTTAATTGATGGATAATATAAGCGTCTTCATATGTTGTTGCTTCTCCATCACCTATATTTGTTTTTCTAATTATAGAATAATAAAAATCCATGTCATTAGAAATTATTTTAGTAGGTCTAGTATAACTTAAATCTATATAATCTTCTCTATTCTTAAAATCCTCATAATTCCGTATTCGAAAAAAATCAAAAAAATTATCCATAGAAATATTGTTATATAACATTATTTCAATAAGTTCCTCAGTATCTGTATTTTTATATAAAAAGTTTAAATGTGAATATGTATTATTACTATAGTCTTGTTCAATATATTTATTTGGTATAGTAAACCTAACTTCATAACCACTATTAAAATCATCCCATATATTCTGCTTTAATTTACCCTTAATGAAATCCCCTTCAATATAAGTAACATTTTTCTTTTCATAGGTATCTATTTTTGTTCTTGCAAAAGTTCTAATAAATGATCTGGTAATATCGATATCTATAGTTGTTATTATAACTAAATAAATTAATTCTTCATTTAATTCCTTAATTAAATAAACTTTATTATAATTTATATATTCTATAATAACTTTTTCATTTTCTTCATTAATCACGACAGGATTATAAGAAACCTCAATATAAGTATATTCATTACCATCTACAGCCATTTTTTGCTCATCATTAATAACAAGATTACCGTATGGACTTTTCTCATCTGTAATATACGTATCTCTTATCTCAAATAAAAAGTCATCAAAAGGCAAATATCTCATTCCAACATATACACTAACTTGATTATCAACTGAACGTAATATTTTTTCAGTAGAAGATAGCCTTTGTTCTTTAAGACATGATGGTGTTTGGAAATTAATTGAATATCCATTATATTTAATGTTTTTTTCTACAACATCAGATAAAAAGCAGCCCATTTGTTCAAAGTGTGAATTATCTTCATCCTTATAATAATCTTCTTCTGATTCCAGGTTTTCTCTTGAAAAATAAAAATTTCCTATTAATATATTAAATAAAATAATAATTAATATTAAAATTATGTATATTTTAATATTACTAAAATTTCTTTTACTCATATCACTAACAATCCTCCCTTAAAATAAACAATTGTATTATTCATTTATAAAAATAATATCTCTATTATATAATAACTATTATATCAAATAAAACAAAGTTTTGACAATTATAACCAATTAAACTAATATTACTCAACGTTAATATTTCTTATATTTATTTTATTTATATCCTTATACCCTATTATAATCCCGAAAATTATAAATATATTCATTACTATTGGTATAACAACAACATTAACTAAATAATTAATATTAAGGTTAAATCTTGCTATTCCTAATTGACTGATTATTATTTTAACAATAGAGTTACCAATAAATGAACTAATAAGAGATCCAATTAATATTGATGTAATAGATATAATTAATATTTTATATATATACTGTTTTTTTATATCTATGTTTTTAAAGCCTATTGTTTTATATATAGCAACATTCCTATAATCTTTATTTACTAAAAGTTTACTTATAAAACTAGTAATTATTAATAATAAAAATGAAGATACTATAGATAAGGTTAACACTAAATAATTAACTATTTCTTTTATTTGAGATAATGCACTGTCTTGCATTAATAAATCATTAAATAAAGAGTAATAATTATTAGGATATTTATTTTGATAATATTCATATTTTAATTCTAAATCTTCTTCATCGTATAAATTTAAATAATAAGTTATAAAATCAAATTGATTTATATCTAACATATTACTACTACCTGTATCATCAATTGGTAGTTCAACAGTTTTCCCCAAATTCATTGTAGATTGAAATATACCTACAATTTCATATTCTTCCTCTTTTTCTCCAACAAGAATATAATCTCCAACACCTTTTTCATACCGTTTTGCAATTACATTTGTAAGTGCTATTTCATTTATATTTTTAGGATTTCTCCCCTCTAAATAATACGGTCTAGTAGTTTCATTATAATCAATTAAAGCCGCAAATAAATTTTCAGACATTCCAGCACTAGAAATCCTTATAGATTTACCAACTCTTCTAGTTATAGTCTTTATATCATCATCAGTATATAATTCTTCTAATATATCTGAATTTTCCTTATTGTTTTCTATACCTATAGCAAAGTCAAATTTAATATTACCAAGGAGTTCTACTAATTTATCTGAATCTACAGTTGTTTTAATATTAATTGGTATAATTATCATGATGGAGGTTAAAACATATACAATAAGTAACAAAGCATAATCTTTAAATTTAAATATAATATCTTTAATTGCTATATACAAGTTTATATATGCGGTCTTTATTTTGTTTACTTCTATAAATTTATTACCTTTTTCCCTTGTAACCCTTTTACCATATCTTATAGCATCAAGTGCTAAAACTTTATTTATTTTTCTTATATTCAAATATGCAATTAAATTTATAAATACAAAAATTAATATAATAACAACTACATTCATTTTTAAATCAATAAAATTGAATATTGCTTTTGGTGAATAATTAATACTTAAACTTATAAAATATGGGGACATAATTATAGATAATATACTACCTATTAATATTGCAATTAATGATATAAAAATATATTTCATCATATATATTTTTTTTATATTTTTTTTATTTATACCTATAGCTTTTAATATTCCTATATCTTTATATTCATCTTCTATTGTTGTAATAATTATAAATTTTAAAATTAAATATGCCATTAAAAAAGAGCCAACAGAAAACAAAATAATAATAGCATTAGATATAGCGTTATATAGTTGATTAATAGTAATAACCATATTGTAATCAATATCTATAATTGGCTCTTGATCAAATGTTTGTTTTGAATAATCTAATCTGAATTCATTTATATATTTCCTGTTATTTAATCTAATATTTAAAGATGCTTCTCTTTCACTTTCTAACATATGGTAACTATTACTAGTCATCAAAATCATTTTTTCACTAACCATTTCACTTTGAAATATAGGATCAAACATAATATTTGCTATAACAAAACCATACTTTTCATCATCTAATTCAATAGTCAACATATCTCCAATTTTATATTCAGTATCACTAAAGTTCAAAGATATCGCAACTTCATTATCTTTTAATATTAATTCTTCACCATTAATATCTCTCATAATATTTATTTTTTTATTATTTATAATTGCTGAATAATTAAAATCAGAAACTCTGATATCATTTATATAAACCAACGGTATTTTTTTTGACATATTTACCTCATAATCATCTACAAGATCATGGTTATCTAAAAAATCTGTTATATCTGTTCCTATATTATCACTATCAAAAACATACATTACATCCATTCCGTTAACAGAATCATAAGTGTTTTTAAAAATATTGGTACCTGTAATAATTGAATTTGCTGATAATGTAATTAAGAACGCTGACAATAATATAAAAATAAAGATAATTATATTTTTACTTTTGTTTTTACTTAAATCTTTTTTCACCATATTACTAATCATAATATTTACCATCCCATTTCAAGCAAATACTTCGAAACTTTTTTTTCCCTATAAATTTTATCTTTATCGCTTTTATATTTTCCTAATTCAAATGTATCTTTTATCGTCCCATCAGTTAAATATATAATTTTATCAGCTCTTGCAGCAATTTTTAAATCATGTGTAACCATTAATAAAGTTTTACCTTCTTTATTTAATTTATTTAATATATTTAAAACATCCAAAGCAGAATTTGAATTCAAAGCCCCTGTTGGTTCATCTAAAAATATAATATCAGGATCATTTATTAAAGCCCTTGCAATAGCAACTCTTTGCATTTCTCCACCTGATATATTAGCAATTTCTTTGCTTTCAATTTTTTCAATATTCATTATTTCAAGATATTCTTTAGCCTTTTTATTAACAATATCTTTTTTATTTGTTTTATTTAAATATCCTGGTAACACAATATTATCTAAAACATTCAAATTTTTTAATAGATTAATTTGTTGAAATACAAAACCCATTTTATTTAATCTTACATTAAATATATCTTTTTCTTTTATATTTGTAATATCTATATCACCTATATATACATTTTCTGAACTACTTTTTTCTAATGCACTTAAAACATATAACAAAGTTGACTTACCACTACCACTTGGCCCCATTACCGCTATAAAATCTCCTTTATTAACTTTTAAATTTATATTTTTTAATACCTGTACACCGTTATAATCTTTACATATTTTATGTGCAGATAAAACTACTTTTTCTTGGCTTTCCATAAACATCCTCCTTTAAGATTATAACACAAAAAATATATATTTTTTATCAATATAATTATGTACTTCTCTTCATATACTTATATAAAAGACAGGAGATAAAAATGAAAAAAAAACCAGAAAAATTTTATACAGCACGTGGTTACGAAATGGAAAATAAAACTTTAACTCCTAGTATGGAAGATTATCTAGAAATGATTTATAGATTAAATCAAAAAAACAATAATATTAGTGTCTATGATCTTGCTGAAAACTTAAATGTATCTCCTCCATCTGTTACAAAAATGATTCAAAAACTAGATAAAAAAAAACTTGTAAACTATGAAAAATATGGATTAATTAATTTAACAGAAACCGGGGTTGAAAAAGGAAAATATTTTATCAAAAGACATAACACAATTAAAGAATTCTTAAATTTAATTGGTAATTATGAAAACATTCACAAAGATGTAGAAAATATTGAACATCATATTAGTTTAAATACTTTCAAAAAATTATCCTTATTTGTTTCTTTTCTAAAAGAAAATAATTATATATTAGATGAGTTTAATGAATATAAAAATAAAAAAAAATAATTATTATAGTGTACAAGCACCCAATATAAATAGTTTAATATACTACTACTGTATGGTTGTTAGCCGCAGTTAACATTTTAATATCATATAAAAAGGAGTATATTTTATGAATAAAATTATAGAAGTTCAAAATGTGTCCGTTTCATATAACAATTTAAAAGCTTGTGAAAACATTTCTTTTTCAATAGATAAAAATCAGATAATAGGAATTATAGGACCAAATGGAAGCGGAAAATCCACATTAGTAAAAGCTATTATGGGCTTGATAAAAATTGATGATGGGATCATTAAAATTATGGATAAACCAATATATAAAATACGAAAAAAAATAGCTTATGTACCACAAAGAAGTAATATAGATTTTGATTTTCCAATAAGCGTAGAAGAAGTAGTAATGATGGGACGTTATCCACATATGTTATGGTGGAAAAAAGCTAATAACAAAGATAAAAAAATTGTTAAAGATAGTTTAAATATGGTTGGTGTGTATGAAAAAAGAAAAAATCAAATTGGAGAATTATCTGGAGGAGAACAACAAAAAGTATTCTTAGCTAGAGCATTAGCACAAGAAGCAGAAATATTATTCTTAGATGAACCATTTGCAGGGATAGATATTGCATCAGAAAATAAAATTATGGATATATTAAAAAAACTTAAAAAGGAAGGAAAAACGTTATTTGTGGTTCATCATGATTTAAACAAAGCTGGTAATTATTTTGACATTATTATACTATTAAAAAATAAATTAATAGAACTTGGTGAACATGATAAAGTTTTGAATATAAATAATTTAGAAAAAGTATATAAAGATAAGATAAGCATTATTAACAATAACCTAATGGTGGCTAATATATAATGGAGAATATAAGTTTTTTTATACAATCATTAGGTAAATATCAATACTTACAAAATGCAATAATAGCAGCAATATTAGTAGGGATTATTTGTGGTGTTATAGGATGCTTTATTATTTTAAGAGGAATGGCATTAATGGGCGATGCTATTAGTCATGCAGTATTACCTGGAGTTGCTATTGCACATTTTTTAGGATTTAGCCTAATTATAGGAGCTACTATAACTGGTGTTATTACTGCTATTGGGATTGGTTTTATTTCACAAAATAGCAAAATAAAACATGATTCTGCTATTGGGATTATGTTTACAGCAGCTTTTGCACTAGGAATAGTTTTAATAACTGCTAACAGAGGAACTGGAGTTGATTTATGGCACATATTATTTGGAAATGTTTTAGCAGTATCAACATCTGATGTAATTTCTGTCTTTTATATTTCATTAATTATTTTATTAGGTATATTTATGTTTTATAAACAATTACTAATTAGTACTTTTGATCCTATAATGGCTAAATCAATTGGATTACCTACTAAATTAATTCATTACGTATTAATGTTAACGCTATCTTTAGTTACAGTAATATCATTAAAAACAGTTGGTATTGTTTTAGTAGTAGCAATGTTAATAACTCCTGGAGCAACCGCCTATCTCCTTACTAACAAATTACCTAAAATGATATTACTATCAAGTGTTTTTGGAATATCATCCGCTATTATAGGGGTATACTTATCCTTTATATATGACGTTGCAACAGGAGCATCAATAGTACTTGTTGCATCAACCATATTTATATTAAGCTTTATATTTAGTCCCAAGCAAGGAATGTTAAAAAATAAATTTAATATAATTAAAAATAAAAATCTTATAGAAAGTAGTGAATTTAATGGTTAAACAAAAAATTCTTAAGTTTGGAATTCTATTATTATTAATTGGTGTTTTTTCAGTAGGTTGTAATAATGAGGAAACACTTAAAACTGAAAAATTACAAATTGTAACTAGTACTTCAATTTTATCAGATATAACAAAAAATATTGCAGGAGATAATGCTGATATAGCATATCTTGTTCCAATTGGGGATAATCCAGAAGATTATGAACCAATACCAAGTGATTTAAAGAAAATTAGTAATGCTGATTTAATAATAATGAATGGATGGGGATTAGAAGAAGGGATAACAAGAGCAATAAACAATATTACTGACACTAATATTGTTTATGGTACCAAAGGAATAACGCCAATACCTTTAGCAGGAAGTAGCGAACCAGATCCTCACGCATGGCTAAATGTTAGTTATGTCGCAAACTTTTATGTATCAAGCATTCTAAATGCAATTATAAAAACGGATCCGAATAATGAAGAAAAATATAGAGATAACGCAAAAAAATATTTTGATGATTTAATTGAACTAGATAATTGGATTAAAGAAGAAATAAAAAAAATACCAAATAAAAATAGAATAATTATAATAAGTGAAAATGCATTAAAATATTATGGAAAAGCATATGGATTTAAAACAGAAGGTATTTGGGAATTAAACTCTCATGAAGAAGGCACACCACAACAAATAGCAAGAATTATTGATATAGTTAAAAATAAAAAAATACCCGCTATATTTGCTGAAACAACAGTTGATAAAAGATACATGAATATTATAAGTGATGATACAAAAGTTCCTATTGCAGGAGAAATTTATACTGATGCATTAGGGTTATATGAATTTAGTAATACATACATCAAGATGATGAAACATAATACAAACACATTTGTTAATGGGTTAAGTAAATAAAAAAATATTAAAATAAAAGATAAAAACTTCAATAAATTTATTGAAGTTTTTAATCCAATTTTAAATATAACAGAATATATATTTGGTGTTATATTTAGATTTTGTATAAAATTATTGATGTTATCCACAAATGAAATAGTTGTTAATGTTTTTCCATTAACTGTTTCTTTCTTTATTAATATATTTTTCTTGTTTTGAGCAAGAAAAATAATCCAATCTTATAGTATTTTAGGATATGTCAATCCATAATCTACCACTACACTTCTTATTCATTTTCCATTTTTAACTTTTTCTGATATTTTATTAAAAAACAGCTTCCTTCAGTTTGTGAAGTTGTATCTTTATTATACAACTCACATTCCAACTTTTGGAAGCCATTTCAATTCTTACTGGTAGCGAGAGAGGGGATTGAACCCCCGACCTATCGGGTATGAACCGATCGCTCTAGCCATCTGAGCTATCTCGCCATAAATAAAGTATTATTAATATACCAAATTTAATTAATAATTGCAATACTTTTTTATAATTTTGGTACCGGCCAAGGGACTTGAACCCTCACAGTATTGCTACCAATGGATTTTGAGTCCACCGCGTCTACCATTCCGCCAGGCCGGCATAAAAAAATAATGTATTAAAATTATAACATATTTTTTTATTATTGTATTACTTTTTTTCATTCTTAGTAGATATATATCCAATGGTTGCAAAAAACATTACTAAAGCACTTCCAACAACAATATAAATAATGTTCCTATACTTTTCATGATCATTATTATCATCCTCAGCATTTGCACTTATTACCTCTGCTGAAGTATCACGGTAATCACTTTCCCCATAATAAGTACTATCATCTGAAGAAACAGGTGTATCAGGATTTTCACTAGTAATACGAACTGTATCATCATCCAATTCATATTCTATTACATTTCCATCCTCATCATATTCTACTACAGCATTTACAGGAACATTAAAAATAAATAATGCACATAAAATTATAAATATTTTTTTCATAGTATCCTCCTATTATGTATTCTACCATAAAATAATAATTTAATTTATATTTTCATCTTTATATCTTGATAAAAATAAATCCTCTTCCTTTTTCTCTTCAATTTTAATTTCATTTATATTAGGAAGATCCTCTTTTGAAGATAAACCAAAATAATCTAAAAATTCATCAGTTGTTTTATAAAGTATAGGTTTTCCAACAGAATCTGCTCTACCAACTTCTTTTAAAAAACCTTTTGCCTCTAATTTTTTTATGATATTAACACTACTTATCCCCCTTATTTGTTCAACCTGCATTCTAGTTATTGGTTCATTATATACAATTATAGCTAAAGTTTCTAAAGCAGCCGGCGTTAATAGTTTGTCACTTCCTTCTTCAACTAATTTTTTATAATATTCTTTATGCTCTGTTTTTGTTGTTAATTTTATAGTATTACCAAGATAATTTATTCTAAGTCCTCTACTTTCACATTCATAATCATTTTTTAAATCTAATATTAAATTTTTAGCGGTTTCATGATCAATAGATAAAACTTCCATTATTTGTTCTATAGTAAGACCATCATCACCAACAACAAACAATAAACCTTCTAGTACTGCTTTCATCTGTTTTCCCCCTTTAATATAATAAATATATTTTCAAAATTATTTTCCTGTTTTATATCAATCTCTTGTTTTTTAGACATTTCTAATACCGCTAAAAAAGTTACAACTATATAATTTCTTGTTTTAATTTCAAAAAGTTCATTAAAAGATACTTGTTTCTTATCATATAATATTTTTTTTATATCAGACACTCTATCTTTTAAAGATAATTCTTTTTTTGTAACAGTTGTTTTAAGAGGTTTTTCTAATTCTTTTCTATTTAAAAACTTTTGAAAAGCTTCATATAAATCAACAACTGACAAATCATCCTTTTTTATAATTTTATTATCACTATAATCAGTTAAGTCAGAAGGAATCTTTGTATACATTTCTCCTCTATCAATTTCTAATTGTTTAAAAGTTTCAGTTACTTCTTTATACTTTTTATAATCTACTAATTTTCTTATTAACTCTTCTTTTGGATCTTCTTCGTAATCGTCTTCATCATTACTTTCATTTTTAGGTAATAAAGATCTAGACTTTATTTCTATTAATTCAGCAGCCATTACTAAATATTCACTCGCAACATCTAAATTTAGTTGCTCCATTTGCTTTATATAATCAAAATATTGTTTAGTTATAGTTTCTAAATTTATTTCATATATATCAATATTTTGTTTCTTTATTAGATGCAATAATAAATCTAAAGGACCTTCAAAATCATTAATTTTAACCTCATATTGCATATTATCACTTCCTAAGTATTAATATTATATCATAAACTATGTTATAATTTAAATGGTGAAATATATGAAAAAATTTAATATGATTGATGAAGAATTCGTTTGCGATAATTGCAGCAAATTAGTAAGTAAACTTAATTATTCGGCAAGAGACCACTGTCCATATTGTTTATATTCAAAACATGTAGATATATATCCAGGAGACAGAAAAAACAATTGCATGGGACAATTAAAACCAATAGGAATAGAAAAACATAAAAATACATATAAAATTATTTATAAATGTAAAAACTGCAAAAAAACACATAAAAACATTATGGCAATAGATGATAATATGAATATAATAATAGAACTATCAAAAAACAACTTCATTTAAAGTTGTTTTATTTTTTGTTCATTATATAAATCAAATTCTATAGGATCATTTATAGCTATATCTTCTATTATATTATTATATAATTTAGGCGCAATTTTTTGAATATGTTTAATGTTTTCTTCTTTTGTATCTTTTACATCAACATAATTAACACTATCATTAGATGTTATTATTATAGAATTCTCTGACATTTCAAAAGTTATCAATTTATTATCTTTTTTTGTTATTAGTTCATATAACCCTAAATCTTCATAATACTTATATTTAATATTAACACTATCCATTATGTCAACATCTGCTTCAAAATAATCTGTTTGATTTAATGAAATATTTACTCTAGAATATTCAGAATTATATAATATACATTCTAAGTTTTTTTCTTCTTCTTTTGCGTAACCTATTAATATATCATTTTCAAAAATAAACCCCTTATACTTCTGTTCACAAGAAAAAGAAATATAATTTAGTTCTAACATTTCAAAAAACAATTTAATATTATTTAAATTTTGTTTTTTCATAAGTCACCTCTAAATGTGATTTATCGTATCATAACTTGATTGATTTGTAAAGTTAACTTTTAGGTTTGAAAGCAAGTGAAACAAAGAATCCTATAACTATAGCAGCTATTATTCCAGATGATGTTAAATCAAACATCCCCATAGATAATCCTAAAACACCATGTTTAGAGGCTTTTTCTAATGCACCATGTACTAACAAATGCCCAAAACTTGTTATAGGTACCATTGCACCACCACCACAAACTTTTACAAACCAATCATATATTTTAAATATATCTAAAAAAGCGCCAGATATTACAAATATTGTTGTAACATGCCCAGGGGTTAATTTAGTATTATCAAGAATAATTTGTCCTATTGCACAAACAGCGCCTGCAAAAAGAAATGAATAAATATAAATCATTCTACTACCTCCAAACTAACAGCATGACTAATAGAAGGAATAGCCATACGCTGAAAAGTTGTAGTAGTAGACATTAAAGCACCAGTTGCTACTAATAAAACTCTTTTATATTTTCCTCTTTTCATCTCACCTAATATATATGAATATGTAACCATTGCACTAACAACAGGACCAGATCCCCCTGCAAATACATCTTGTTTTTTTAAATCATATAGCATACATCCACAATCATCATAATTTTTATTTAATATTATATTGTATTCTGTTTTTAAATAATCCCTTAATATTCTTTTTCCATACATTCCAAGATCCCCTGTTAATATTAAGTCATAATATCCAACTTCCCTTTTTAAATCTCTTAAATGCTTTTCTATTGTATAAGCTGCACTTGGCGCCATAGCAGCCCCCATATTAAAAGTATCTTTAACACCTAAATCAACCACTTTTCCAATAGTACTACTTTCTACTTTAATATTAGACTTTTTATTAGATAACAATATACTAGCGGCTCCTGTTGCAGTAAAAGTAGATGTTTTAGGTCTTGGAGCACCATATTCAGTTGGATTCCTAAATTGCTTTTCTGCTGCTAAATTATGAGAAGATACACTACATATACAATTATTTATATTTCTATTGCTTAACATATTACTACCGATTATTATACCTTCTGCACTTGTAGCACAAGCACTATATATTCCAAGATAATTAAATCCTAAAGTAGAGGCAGAATAATTTGATGATACTATT
Organism: Bacilli bacterium; assembly: GCA_007116005.1. Classification (GTDB taxonomy): domain Bacteria; phylum Bacillota_I; class Bacilli_A; order RF39; family UBA660; genus SKJH01. The sequence continues at coordinate 13,427 of SKJH01000010.1, forward strand.
TGATTTAATAAATCTCCAGATATAAATAAATCTATATCTTTTTTTGTTTTATTTGATTTATTTAATAATATATCCACACTATCTACTAACATTTTCATTTCAGCTTGTTCCCAAGTTTTTTTATTTATGTAATAATCCTGATATGTTTTATCAAAATATTTTGATAGCGGACCCTCTTTTTCAA
>SKJH01000090.1 GCA_007116005.1 Bacilli bacterium
ATCACTTTTATAAATCATTTCAAACTTTTCTTTTAATGCGTTTTTCGCATTATTACAAGCCATATCAAGTAATTGTTTCTTTTTTCCTCTAAATGGTGTTAATACTTTTATACCTAATACCTCACTTATTAATTTTGTATCTACTAGATTAGGAACTAATATCTCTTTTGGTTTTATATTATATTTTTCATAAAAAGAAGATATAAAATAAGTTAATTCTTCAACTTCATCATTAATTATTTGATATATACTAAAGTCTCTTTCTACAAGTTTTCCTCCTCTTAAAAACAATACCTGCACACAAATATATTCTTTATATACATAATATCCAAATATATCTCTATTAATATTATCATTAAGATCTATTTTTTGATTTCTTAAAGTTATATCAATATAATCTAAATATTCCTTTAACTCTTTAGCTTTTTCAAAATTTAACTGTTTTGAAGCTTCTAACATTTCATTTCTTAATTTTTCTGTAACTATACTGTGATTTCCATTTAAAAATTTAATAATATCATTAATCATTTTATCAATAATATTTTTATCTGTTTTTTTAACACAATATCCAAGACATTCTCCAATATGATAATAAAGACAAACCTTTTTGTTATGAGTACTACATTTTCTTGTAGGATATATCCTATTTAATAATTCTATTGTCTTTCTAGCGGCATAAACATTTGGATATGGTCCAAATAACTTTCCTGTTTTCTTTTTAGAACTAGGTCTTACAATTAGTAATCTAGGTACACTTTCATTAGTAATTTCAATATAGGGATAACTTTTATCATCTTTTAATAAAACATTATATTTTGGATCATATTTTTTAATTAAATTAATTTCAAGTAATAAAGCTTCTAAATCAGAATTAGTAATTATATATTCAAAATCATGAATATTACTTACTAATACTAATGTTTTTCCAAAATGTTTTCCATTAAAATAAGAACTCACTCTATTTTTTAAGTTTTTAGCTTTACCTACATATATAATTATCCCATTTTTATCTTTCATAAGATAACATCCTGGTTTATTAGGTAACAATGTAATTTTTTCTCTAATCATAATGACCACCTATAATTATTATAACACGATAAAAAATTAAACTTGACAACAAATTAAATAAGTATATAATAACAAACTGAAAGGAAGTCTTTATATGTTAAAAAATTCTTTATTACCTTATATAGTTCCTTATATGCTTGTAAATGGTGCCACTAATTTTGTATCTTCAAAGCTAAGTGAAAAAAAGATAATATCAAATTTTCACAATTTTGAATTTGATAAACCATTCATTGATAAAAATAATATAATTATTCCAGATGAGTTAAAGAAATACGTTGAAGTTTTAGAAAAAAATATATGTAAAGAAAATTTAAGTAACCTTTATAATAATATAACGGATGTTGAGGTTAATAAACAACCATTATTAGTTTTGATGGGGATTAAAGGAAAATATGACAGTGAAAAAAACACCCTAGAATATGCACAAAAAAGCTCTATAGGACACGAGTTACTTCATTTAGCTAGTTCATATCATGATAAAGATAAAAACATAACATTAAGCGGTTTTATCAATTATGATAAAGATTTTAAATACGGCAAAGCATTAAATGAAGGGTATACAGATTTACTTGCAAGAAAATTATTTAATGATAAAGTATCTTTTTATAACGAGGAGGTTAGAATTATTAAATTTTTAGAATTATTATTAAATAAAGATGAACTCCAAAAATATTATTTTAACAACGACTTATATGGGTTTATAAAAAGACTAGAAACATATATGAATAAAGAGGACTCTATAAAGTTTGTATTAAACTTTGACTTAGGATTCAGTTTGAAAAAACAAGCTAATCCATTATATAAGGCAGTATACACAAACTTAGAATTACAATTATGTGATTTGTTTAAAAAACATAATAAAAGCTTATTAAAACAAATTGACTATCTAAAACTCTTAGATGAATCATTTATTACAGATAAAATACAAACAGTTAAACAAAAAATAAAACACTAAAAAAAGATATTGGTATATCTTTTTTTTGGTTCTATAATATTGGGTGTGGGCGGATAACCTACACCTTTGTTTTTAAGGATTTAATCTATTAGGTCCTCTATATACATATGTAACTTCTCTAATATTATCAATTTCAAACATTTGCATTAGGATTCTGCCTAAACCAAACCCAAATCCACCATGTGGAGGACATCCATATTTAAAGAAATCCAAATAGAAATCTAGTGTTTCTGGTTCAATACCTTTTTCTATAATTTGTTTTTTTAATATTTCATATCTATGTTCTCTTTGTGCACCTGTTGTAACTTCTAGTCCTTTATATAACAGATCATAACTCTTAGTTAAACCATCTTCATCTACCATATGATAGAATGGTCTTGCAGAAAATGGATATTTAGTAACAAATACAAAATCACTACCAAAGTTTTCTTTTGCATAATTACAAATTAATTCTTCTTCTTTTCTTTCAAAATCATCCATCTTTTGTGATTCATATTTATATTTTTCTTTTATTATATTTTTAGCTTCTTCAAAAGTTATACGAGGAATATCAACTACATCATTTATTTCTACATTATATACTTGTTTTAATTCTTCTTCGTGTTTTTCTTTTACAACTTTCATAAAGTGTTTTATCCAATTCTCTTGTTCACTCATAACATCTTCAACATCATTAACCCATGATATTTCAGAGTCAATCATTGTTATTTCTGCAGCATGATAACTTGTATGTGAATTTTCTGCCCTAAACACTTGTCCGATTTCAAATACTTTATTAAAACCTGCAGACATAGCCATTTGTTTATATAACTGTGGTGACTGTGATAAACAAGCTTCAGTACCAAAGTAATCTAATTTAAATACCTCAGCACCACTTTCTGCAGATGCTCCTGATATTTTTGGAGAATGTATTTCAATATAATCATTATTTACCCAATACTCTCTCATTGCATTTTCCATAGTTGTTTGTACTTTAAATATTAATGCATTTTTATCTTTTCTTAAATCTAAAAATCTATTATCTAATCTAGTTTCTCTTTCAGATTTTGATATATCTCTTATATCAATTGGATATTCCGCTAAAGATAGGCTAGTTACTTCAATACTTGATGGAATTATTTCCATACCATTAAGTTTTACTTTTTCATTTTCTAATACATTACCATTAACTTTTATAGTACTTTCTAGTGTTAATGAAGTTACTATTTCATTTAATTCTTTATTTTCTTCATTTTTTTCTACAGTCATTTGTATTTTACCTGTACCATCTCTTAACACAACAAATTGTACATATTGTAAATCTCTTACATTTTCAACCCACGCTTGTAATTCTATTTCTTTTCCAAAATACTGATTTATATCTTTTATATATATTTTCATAATTATTGCTCCTTTAATATATTTTCTAATGTATCTGTTTTTTGTTCAAATGTTTTTATATTTTTAATAGTTATTTTATTTGTATTAACCTCATCATCCCCTATAAATATAACATAAGGAATATTTAAGTTATTAGCATAATTAATTATGCTTTTTATACTTCTTTTCTCATAAAATATTTGTACTTTCTTATTTTCTTTAACTAATTCATTATAGCAAGAAATAATATAATCATAATTATCAGTCATTGGTATAATTAGCATATCAGATACTTTTATTTGTTCATCTTCTAAAATATTAAGTTCCATTAATTGATCAAAAAGCCTAGTTAACCCTATTGATATACCAACTCCCGGTAATTTTTTATCAGTATAGAATTCTGCAAGATTATCATATCTTCCACCAGAGCATATACTACCAATTGATTTATGTTCCCTTAAGAAAGTCTCATAAACTGTTCCAGTATAATAATCTAGCCCTCTTGATATTCTTAAATCTATTTCTAATACATCATTATTCATCCCAAAATTATATGCATATTTTAAAACTTTTTCTAATTCTTCTAATCCTGTATTAAATAATTCATTATCTATATTTAATTTCTTTAAATCTGAAATAATGTTTTCATTTAAGCCTTTTATATTAATAAATTCAATTATTTTATCAATATTTTCATTATTTACATCGTATTCTTTTAACTCTTCTATTACTTTTTCTGTTCCAATTTTCTCTATTTTGTCAATTATACGCATTATATCAGAACTTTTTTCTTTTAAATTTAAATAATCAAAGAAACCATTTAATAGTTTTCTATTATTTATTTTTATAACAAAATCACTTAATCCAATATTTTTAAAAACATTATATATTATGTTTGGTATTTCTGCATCATTAACAATACTTAATTCACCGTCTCCAATTATATCTATATCACATTGATAAAATTCTCTAAATCTCCCTTTTTGAGCTCTTTCTCCCCTATACACTTTACCTATTTGGTATCTTCTAAAAGGAAAAGAAAGTTCTCCGTAATTTTTAGCTACATACTTTGCTAAAGGAACAGTAAGATCAAAACGAAGTGTTAATTCATTATCACCTTTTTTTATTTGATATACTTGTTTTTCTGTTTCTCCTCCGGCTTTTGCAAGTAATACCTCACTAGCTTCTATTATTGGAGTATCAAGTGGTAAAAATCCAAATTGTTCATAAGTATTTCTAATAGCATCATAAATATAATTGAATTTTAATTGGTCTTTTGGTAATAATTCCATAAAACCTGATAATGTTCTAGGGTTTATCTTTTGCATAATTTCACCTTCCTATAAAACAAGCACAAAGTGATATAAGGACGAGTTTCCCCGCGGTGCCACCTTATTTCACTAATGTGCTCTTTTTTCATTATTTATTTGTCCTTTACCCTTTGTATAAGTGTCCTTCATAAATAATATATAAATGTTTTCACCAACCACATTTTCTCTAAAATATTTATTTATTACTAATCTTATAGATAAAGTTGTTTATAATTAAATTATATCATATTTTTTTTAATTTTTATATTTTTTTATTATTTTTATATTCATGTTCTAAGATTACATATACTTTTTCATCTAAATATTCATTATATAATTTATATGTTTCTTTTTGTAAAGACTCCAAATTCATACCTATTTTTTGTAAAATTCTTTCTGAAGGTATATTTACATCTACAACATGAGCTTCTAAACGATGCATATTTAAATCTTCAAATACAAACCTTAAAACTCTTTGTGCTGCTTCTGTTGCTATACCATTATTTTTATATTTATTCATCATTATATATCCAATTAGTATTTTATTATTTATATAATCTGGAGTATGTAAATTTATCATTCCTACAAGTTTATTAGTCTCTTTTAATACAATTCCCCATCTAAAATAGTTTCCTCTTCTATAACGCTCTTTATATGAAAATACTAGTCTAGAGTATTCTTCTTGTTTAATAAACTCTAATGGATAATAATATTTATAATTTTCAAAATTATTAAATATATTTTCCCATAAATCGATCGCATCAGTAGATAATACTTTTCTTAATATTAAATTATCTGTTTCTAATTCCTTATATTTATCATCCATTAATCTTCACCCACTATCTAATCATAGGTTACCAATTTATAGATATATTTATTACTATTAAATATATTTATTTTTTTTATTATAATGTTTGATAATGGTAAGAATTATAATAGTAAGCGGAATAGATACCAAAATTCCTGTTATACCAAATAAAGTACCACCAATAAAAACTGCTAATATAGATATAATAGGAGAAATTTTATTGCTGTTTTTATAAATTTTTGGTGTTATTAAATAAGTATCTATATTTGGTAATAGTATTACTATTATCGCAGTTTTAATAAACAATTCTATACTTATAAAAGATGCGGTAACAAGCGCTAAAAAGCTTGCAAATAACACTCCAATTATTGGTACAATTGAAGTTAACGAATTTAATATACCTAGTAAAATAAAATTAGGATGTCCAATTATATAAAAAATTGTTGTGTATTCAAAAAATTGTATTACAATTATTTTTATTACTGCATATAAATAATTATTTAATTCTAAACTTATTTGCCTTAATAAATAATAATTGTTTTTAAAGTTTTTTATAATAATTTTTTTAATATTATCCATATTTATTAAAAAATAACCAGATAATATTAATACAAAAATTGAATTTAATAAAAAGTTAATAAAATTTGAAATATAATACAATAAATCATCAGTAAAAACTAATAGTTTATTTCTTATAACATTAATTAAATCAATATTATATTTTTCTGAAATATTATTTATAAAATATATTATATAATTTGATGTTTCTTTTATTTCATTTATTAATGCTGAGTTTGGAATTAGTATATATATATTCACTCCAATTAATATTAAAATAAATGTATATATTAAACCAATAGAAATATATTTTGGAAAATAGTTTTTTAATTTTTTATATAATGGATATAAAATAAAGGAAATTGTAAACGCTATTAAAATTAAACACAAGATGTTTATTACCTTTATAAATACGCCCCCAAATATATCTCTCATTTGATAAAACATAAAAAAAACAAAAACAAAGATTGTTATATTAACTAGTTTAGAATTAATTAATATATCTTTGTTTTTATTCATATCATCACTTTTCCTTGCTATCTATAACAATAGTAACTGGACCATCATTAGATATAGATACATCCATATCGGCCCCAAAAACACCAGTAGATACGTTAATATTCTCCATTAATAACTTTTCGTTAAATTTTTCATAAAATTCTTTTGCAAAGTCACTTTTCATAGAATTTGAATATCCTGGTCTATTTCCTTTTTTAGTATCTGCATATAGCGTAAATTGTGATATTGATAATATTTCACCTTTTATATCTTTTATTGATAAATTCATTGTTCCATTTTCATCATTAAATATTCTTAAATTTATTAGTTTTTTAACTATATAATTGATATCTTCTTCTATATCTTCTACATGAAACCCTACTAATACTACTAATCCTTTTTCTATGCTTCCAACAACTTCATGATTAACTTTAACATTTGATTTTTTGCTTCTTTGAATTACTACTTTCATTATTTTATTATTCTTTCTACTTCTATTACTTCTTGCATTTGATGTGTGTCTTTAATAAATTTATTCAATACATCAATATTTTCTACCATTATTATTAAATCATATGTAATATAATCCATATTATTAATAGTATTTATAGTTTGAATATTAACATTTGAAGTTGAAGCTTTGCTAATTAAAGATAATAAAGCATTTTCTTTCTTTTCAACTTTTATTATTATATTAGTAGAATACTTGTTAATGATATTATTGTTCCATAATATTTCTATATTTCTTTCTTCTATTTTTGAAATATTTGGACATATATTACGGTGTACAGTAATACCTTTAGTTTTAGTAATATACCCTACTATTTCATCACCCTTAACAGGTTTGCAACAACTTGCTAATGATATTTTAATACCATCTATACCATCTACAATAATATCCGCTTTATTATTTTCTATTTTAGATGCGGTTGTTGTTATTTTATCAATTATTATTTCTTCTTTTGATTTTGTTTCTTTATATAATAAATTTATAACATAGTTTGCAGTATATTTATTATTTGCAATACATAAATATACATCATCTAATGTTTCTTCGTTTACTGTTTCTAATATATATTTAATATTTTTTTCTGTGTTAAATTCACTAAATGGTATTTTTAATTTTCTTAGTTCCTTATCAAATAATTCTTGACCTTTTTTCACGTTTATTTCTTTATCAATTTTTGTGTAAAATGTTTTTATTCTATTTTTAGCTTGTGATGTTTTAACAATGTTTACCCATTCTTTATTAGGACCTTTAGAATTTTTATTAACATTTACCTTTACTATATCTCCATCTTTTAATTCATAATCAAGTGGTACTATGTTATCGTTTACTAAAGCCCCTACCATTTTATCCCCTACATCTGTATGTACTTTATATGCAAAATCTATTGGGGTAGCACCTATAGGTAACTCTATAACATCACCTTTTGGAGTATATACATATATTTCCTCATTTAAAACTTCATTTCTTACAGATTTAACAAAATCTTCATCGTTCGAATCTATATCATTATTACTTTCAATAATATTTCTAAATATTTGTAATTTTTGATCCATTTCATTTTTTCTTGCAACAACAGAATCGTTATTTTCTTTATATGCCCAATGAGATGCAACACCATATTCAGCAATTTGATCCATTTCATATGTTCTTATTTGAATTTCAAACAATTGTCCATCTATACCAAATATAGTTGTATGTAATGATTGATACATGTTTTGTTTTGGCATTGCAATATAATCTTTAAATCTTTTTGATAATGGTTTGAATTTAGAATGAATTAACCCTAAAGATAAATAACATTCAGCTTCTGTCTCCACATATACACGAAGTGCAAGTATATCATATATTTCATTAAATCTTTTACCATTATTAAGTTTATTATATATACTAAATATACTTTTACTACGTCCTTTTATTTCATGTTTTATCCCATGTTTTTTAAGAATATCTGAAATAAATTCTTTCATTTCTAAAATAGAATTATCTCTTTCAGATTTTGTGTTATTAAGATTTCTTAATATATCATTATAAATATCTGGTTTATAATAACGTAAACTTAAATCTTCTAATTCACTTTTTAAATAATTTATACCGATTTTATGTGCAATAGGCGCTAAAATTTCTAAAGTTTCTTTTGCTTTTTCCTTTTGTGAATCAAGTGGTAACGCCCATAAAGTTCTCATATTATGAAGTCTATCAGCAAGTTTTATAATTATCACTCTAACATCTTCACATAATCCTACTAATATTTTTTTGTAATATTTAATAAGATACTCTGAATCTGCTGATAAAGATAATTTATTTATCTTTTTAACCTCTGTTGTAATATGTGCAATATCTTCATTTAATAATTCTTTTAGTTCACCATAAGAAAAATCTGTTTCATGAACAATAGCAGAAGATAATGTTATATAATCTGCTTTAATATTAGTTAATATAAACGCTACACTAAGAGGATGATTAATAAAGTCTTCACCACATAATCTTTTCTGTCCTATATGTCTTTCATATGCTAATTCATATGATTTTTTTATAATACCTAGTTCTTTTTTACTAGTAATATATTTTCTTGCATTTTTTAATACTTCTTCAATTGTAATTATATCTGTCTCTTTATGCATTTTATCACATCCTAATCTTTTTTTTTTATAGGAAAGATATATTATGAATTAATCCCCTTTACTGATATTTCATCTATCTCATCAATATTTTTTTTCTTTTTTTGCGGTTTGTTTAAATTGTTTTTTAATAATTTATAACATATTGGTGCTGCTATAAATAAAGAAGAATATGTTCCAGCTGCAACACCTACTAGTAGAGCTAAATTAAAATTAATTATTTCATATGCTCCTAGGAAAATTAAACTAGCAACTACTACAAATACAGTAATAGTTGTATATAAAGTCCTTTTTAAAGTGTGTTTTAACGCAATATTTATAACGTCATATAATTTTTCTTTGTTTTTAGAGTTGTTTTTTATTAACTTATTTATACTTTCTCTAACTCTATCAAAAATTACTATCGTATCATTTATAGAGTAACCAAATATTGTTAATATGGCTGCAATAAATATTGCATTTACCTCTAACCTAAAAATTGCAAATATAGCTATTACAATAAACACATCATGGAATAATGCAATTACTCCAGATATAGCATAAGAAAACTTAAATCTTAGCGCTACATAAATAATTATACCAATAGCTGCTAATATAACAGAATATATAGCATTAGCAGTTAATTCTCTTTTAACAATATCTGATATTACACCAATTTCTGTTTGGGCATCATATAATTCTTGAAAATATTTATCTGTTTTATCAATTTGTTCTTTTTCTAAAACATCTTCAACCTTAATATAAACACTATTACTATCAATTGTATCAATATCAACTATAGTATAACCCAAATCGTTAATATCAGCTTTTATTTTATTTATTTCTAATTCATCATTAGAAATTATTGTTATACTAGATCCACCTCTATAATCTATACCAAGGTTAAAGCCAATAGTAAATAAGAATATGCAACCTACTGCAATTATAATAGATGAGAATGCTATGAAATATTTACCAAGTTTAAGAAATTCAAAGTTTTTTGTTTCTTTTTTCTTTTCTTTAAAATTTATAAATAAGCTTTTTTTATCTTTAAAATAATTTGTATTTATAAAAACATTTAAAATATATTTTACTAAAAACACCATTATAACAATAGTTACAAAAATATTGATTATTAACATTGTTGCAAAACCTTTAACTGTACTTTCTCCAAAAATAAACAATATTATTGCGACTATAAAAGTAGTAACATTTGCATCAAATATAGTTAAGAAAGATCTTTTGTGAGCATTTTTAAACGAGGTCTTTATATCATTTCCTTCTTTTAATTCTTCTTTCATTGCCTCATAATTTATTACATTAGCATCAACTGCCATACCTATACCTAAAACTAATGCCGCAATGCCTGGAAGGGTTAATACACCACCTATAGAATAGAATATTAAAAATGTAAGGAAAGTATATAAAATTATACCAGCACTTGTAATAATTCCTGCAAATCTATAAATATATATCATTATTAGTATAACTAGTAATATCCCAACAACACCTGCAATAAGTGTTCTATTTAATGAATTTTCACCAAAAGAAGCACCTACTGTTTTTGAAGATATCTCTGTTAAATTAGTAGGAATAGAACCGGAATTAATAAGCTCTGACAATGTTGAAGCCTCTTCTCTTGTAAATGATCCCCTAATAATAACATTACCTGCAAATCCTTGTGAAACTGTTGCAGCAGATAAACACTTAGAATCACTAAAAGAACCACAATTATCAATTTCATTTTCATAACTATCTATACCCTCTTCATAATCAAGCCAAATAACTATAAGCTGATCTTCTGAATTACTAATTCTTCTAGTTTCCCTAAAGAAAGTATCATTATCTCTAATTCTAAGCGCAACCGCTGGACGTCCATATTCATCTTGATCTAATGTAGCATTGCTTAAAACATCACTTGTCATTAATAAATTATCACTACTATCCCTAAATGTTAAACTTGCTGTTCTACTTAATATATCTCTAGCTACTGCTTGATCTTCTATACCAGCAAGTCTCACTCTTATTCTATCATTACCTTCAATAATTATTTCTGGTTCAGTAACTCCTAAAACATCAATTCTTCTTCCAATTGTTCTATATGTATTTGTAAGCATATCCCTAGTTAAGTTATCTCCTTCAATTGGAGAAACTTGATATAAAACTTCAAACCCACCTTGTAGGTCAAGACCAAATTTAAGACTGTTAAATAACGGAACAAAAGATAATAAAACAACCCCTGTAATTATAATTAATGCTATTATTTTTATATAAAATGTTTTCATAATACCTCCTAAAAAAGTGACTCTATATCGTCAAAGTTTGCATTTCTTTTCGCTTTTGCCATTTGTTTTTTAATATATATATCCAAAGCATCAATACTTATATCGAAAATATCACTAACCATTTCTGATAAAGTTAAATTAGTAGTTTTTGCCCATTTTAATTCTTTTAAACAATTCCATATATCTTCTTCTTTAATATAATTCATACCTGATCTTTTTAATTCATGAGTTTTTGTAGTTAGTGCCGGTTTTACCTTGTTATATAACTCACTTAAAGATTTAAACTCTTCTTTCATATATATCACCATTCTAATTATATATTAAATTGTATTTTTTTTAAATGTTTTTTCCATATTCTCTTGCATAAACTTAATAAAGGTGAATTATGAAAAGCAAATTTATTAGAAGTGCAATTATATTAATGATTGGTGGTTTTATAACTAAGATATTAGGACTATTAATAAAAATTGTTACAAATAGAACAATTGGTGTAGAAGGAATAGGTTTATATATGTTAATAGTGCCTACGTTTTTATTATTCATAAATATATCACAAATGGGTTTTCCTATTGCTGTTAGCAAAGTTGTTGAAGAAAATAAAAAAAATGAAAAATCTATAATTTTTTCAATAATTCCAATAGCATTACTAATAAGTATATCATTAATAATTATAATTTTATTATTCAGTCCACTTATAGCAAAACTACTTCACAATCCTAAAACATACTATCCTTTATTATCTATTGGTTTAACCCTACCTTTTATAAGTATTTCTGGAATAATAAGAGGATATTTTTTTGGGAAAGAAAAAATGATACCTCATACAATATCAAATATATTTGAACAAATCGTTAGGTTATTATTAATAATTTTTATTACACCAATAATGTTAGAAAAAAGTATAGAATTTGCAGTAAGTGGTATTGTTTTATTTAATATTCTAAGTGAAATAACATCAATTATTATACTATATTTTTTCTTGCCCAAGAAAATAAATATAACTAAAAAAGACTTAAAACCAGATAAAGAAGTTATACGAGATGTTTTAAACATAAGTATACCCGCTACTGGTTCACGTTTAATTGGATCAATAGAATATTTTTTCGAACCCATTGTATTAACTTTTTTCTTATTAAACAGCGGATATACAAGTTCATACATAGTAAGAGAATACGGTATAATAACAGGATTTGTATTACCCCTTTTAATGATACCCTCATTTTTTACACAGGCTATATCTAGTGCATTATTACCAGTTATAAGCAAAGCATATACACTAAAAAAATATAGATATATAAAAACAAAAATAAAACAATCAGTAGCCATTTCTTTATCAATAGGTATTGTTGTAACTATAGCATTAATGTTAAGAGCAGAATTATTCATGAATCTAATATATAATACAAGTGTTGGAGTACAATACATAAAAATTACTGCACCTTTCTTTTTAGTGTTTTATATACAGATGCCTCTAGTAACAGCATTACAAGCAATGAATAAAGCTAAAACAGCAATGATAAATAGTTTAATTGGAGTAACTATAAAAATAACATTATTAATAATATTATCAAATATGAATATCGGTTTACACTCCTTAATTATTTCAACTATAGTAAGTTTTATGTTTGTAACATTTTTTGATTACAAATCTTTAAGATTAGCGCTAAGAAAACAAAATTAAGTATTACATAAAATAAAAAAAGCAGATTTTTCTGCTATTTTTTTCTTGTTTTTATCTTTGGTTTTTCTCTTTCTATTACACCTATTGTATTCTTTTCAGTACATATAGGTTGCATGTTTAAACCTGAATAAGTTCTTACCTCCAGTAAAAAAGCAGATAATTCCCTTAATGCAGTATTTTTATCTTCAAAAGTATTTATCTTACTTAAGCACGAATATATGCCTTGCATAGAAAAACTATAATCCTTTTTTAAATTATCTGAAGCAAACATATAATATCTGTAATTTTCATTAACTTTCTTCGACATGTATTCAAAATTATTGCATTGTTCATCGTTAATTTTATCTAATTTTTCATGAACAATTTTATCTAAATATTTAATTTTCATGTCTTTACCTCCTTTAATAAGAGACAGTTATTATAACATATTTTTACATTTTGTCAAGCAACGATAATTTGAGTTTACAGTTGTA
>SKJH01000039.1 GCA_007116005.1 Bacilli bacterium
ATATGAAACATATTAACTCTAAAACAATGGAATCACTTATAAATAAAGGTATATATTTTGCGGGTGAAGTATTAGATGTTCATGGTCATACTGGTGGATATAATATCACTATAGCGTTAAGCACAGGTTTTGTAGCAGGTAAATTGCAGTAGCATGTTTGTTAAATATTGCGAACACACAGTCTTTGTCGTTGTTTTTTAATACATACTTTTTCAAATTTACTTTACTACAGATGGTTTAATATATTAAACTTGATTAAATATATATATTATTATAAAATTAATTTAGGAGGAACTTATGAGAAAGATTTTATTTTTGTTTATTTTTCTTTTTACAGCGTGTACTAGTTCAAGCAGTGAAACTAATAATTTTGAAAATGTTGATTCAAATGAGTTATATTCTGAAGTGACTATTAATGTTAATTTATTGAATGAACAAACAGATGATTATTATTTGTTTTTTGTAAAACCAGATGTTATAAAATATGATTTAACTCGTCCAAAATTTTCTGATTATTATGGTCCTATTGAAATAGATGGTTTTAGTGTTACACTGGATTTGACAGAACACCGTGGAATTGAAATGTTATTAGAAGTGTTGGATGAAAAAAAATTACAAGTTGCTATTACTACAAGGGAGGATTATTTACTTAGAAACCCTTTAAATGAAGAAACTTTTATCTATTTTGAAGAAAATGAAACTTACCAATTTCCAAAATATAAATCAAAAACTGAAGTTATTAAAGTTGACATTGTTGATAAATATCCAGACGGTATTAATTCACTAGCTTTTCCAGATGCTGAACTTGCAATAAAGTTAATTTTTGCAGAAGGTGTTGAACCAACTACTTCTTATATAGCTAGAATAAGAGAGTTTTCATCAACCTCATCAACTGGATTAGGAATTTATGCGCCGGGTTCACCGCTTATAAATAAACAAAATTATTATAATGCTGCTTTTTCAGGAGATCATTTTAAAGGATATTCGGGAGTTTTAGAAATAGTAGATTCAAATAATAGAAGAGTTAGATATGAAGGAGAGCCAGTTACAATTCATTTTGATGAAAATGGAGTTCCAGAACAACAAAGAATGTTTATCAAAATTTTAGATTAAAACAAAGTTTTTGTTATTAATATTAAATTTCCATAAAATAAATGGCATAATATGATATAATTATTAACAATAAGAGATTCCAATTTTAATGGAACATTATATATTTTATAAAGACCTAAAATTGGTTTTTATTATAAATACTAAAGAAAGGAGAATGTGTTTTGAAAAAAATATTTTTATTGGTTATTATATCGTTTCTATTTATAGTAGGATGTACTGGTGATGGTAACAAAGTGAAAAATGTTGATGATTTAACAGTGCTTCATCCACAGGGCTTCGCTGATCTTGCAATAATGTTTGATGAATTAAAATATGAACATGATGTGGTATATTCAAGCGAAAAGCATGTAGTTAGTTATACATATGGAGGACAAGAAGAAATTGATGGTAGTATGGTTTCAAAATTAATCTTTGACTTAAGTGGTGAAGACGCAATTGTATATGTAAATAGTGATGGTGAAGAAGTAAAAGCTTCTCATAGAGGTGATACATATACTAAAGATGATGAGGGCTTAAGATTTATATTGATGGAAATAAAATCAAAGATGCCAAGAATATTCAGTTTACCAAGTGAACATATTACCAAAAGAGATAGGGATAGAAATACCTTGACTAAAAATGAAAAATTTTCAATTAATGGTTATAGTGGTACTAGAGAAGTATATGAAGACGAAAGAGAAAGTTCTATAACTGGTGAAATTACTAATACTATTAAACATATAGGTATATTTGATAATTTTATGCTTATGTTATATGAAAAAGTAGAACGTTCTGACCATGATTTTGAGTTTGAAATTATTTCATTTAAGGTTAAATAATAAAATTAGGAGGATAAGAGTGAATAAGTTTTTTAAAATATTTGTAACTACAATTATACTTCTTGTAATGACTGGTTGCTTAGGAAATGAAGGAACAGAAGATAGTGGTTTAGAAAATAATAATCAAACAGAAAACGGAACAACAAGAATTGGGGATTTAGAAAATTTGCCAGGGGTTGATCCACTTATTGAAAGGTATCCTAATTCTGTTAGAAGTACTTGTGTAGCGGGTTCTTTTTGTATATATTATGCAGAAGCAACTATTCAAGAGGTTTTAGATTTTTATGCTAATATAGCAAGTGAAAATGGAAATCCATTTAATCACGAAGTAATTCCGGAAGATCATCCGCACTGGGTAAACACTTATGATGATCCAGCTAACCCTAGATCAGGGCAATTTGCATTTACCTTAGGTGAAGCGGAAAATGTATGTGAAAATTGTGTTGAATGGGTATTATATTCAGTAGATTGGCCTGAATAATTAATTTTAGTTAAAAATTATAATCAAAAAAAATGACGCCTATGAAAAAGGTTGTCGTTTTTTGTAAAAATGAGGTATTTTTATGAAAAAACAAAAAATCTTTTTAGTTATTATTATTTTATTTTCAAGTATAAGTTTATTAGGATGTAACAGAAATAATAAAAATTATGATATAGGAATGCTAAGAGAAGCTATAAGGAATCAAGAATATGAGGAAGCTAAGCGTTATGTTGAGACAGTTTTAAAAAAGGAATCAAATAATAGTGAAGCGCGCGTTATACTAAATTATATAAAATATGAAGACGATATGCTACTTGCAACTTTTTGGGATGATGATATTGATGCAATGAAATATATTGCGCCTATAATATATGACATTAATAGAAATGATTTACGTTTTGAAGCTCCTGTTTTAGTATTAGCGGCAGCATGGGGAAAAACAGACATGGTTAAAATATTACTTGAAGCCGGTGCTGATCCTAATTATGGAGCTGATAAAAATGGGTTGACGGCTCTAATGTGGGCAAGCAAGAGTTTTGAAAGTCAACTGGAAATGGTTAAAATGCTTCTTGAAGCGGGGGCAGATATTCATGCCCAATCAAATTATAATGAAACTCCTCTTTCTATAGCAAAAGAATATATGAATGTTGAAGTCATATCTATTATTAAAGAATATAGTAATGATTATTGAATAAACAGTATAAATAAAATTTTAGAATTAAAACTACAAAAAAACATATAATTTTTGATCAGGTTGAAATGTTACAAACAAAAGGTATAAATGTTTCTATCATCGTTAAATTATAATTATTAAAAAATAGATTTATATTTTAATAATTATAGTATGAGTAAGCATATTTGTAGATGTAAACATGATATGTCACGTGGAAGAATACCTGAAATTAATTTAACCGAGGAAGAGTATGCTTTAGAATATATGGTTTATCAAACAACTAGGTTTGGTGTAGAAATTTCTGAACCAGAAACAGAAAAACATATCATTCATACTCCGTCTTTTAATGTGTGGTATTCATTTTATAATAATGATTTTAAAAATATACTACCAGATAAAGAATGTCATACATTTAGAAAAGCTGAAGAAGAAGGTGAAGACGTTTTTATGTTTATGCCTAAAGGTGATTGGAGAGATTTACTTAAAAAAGATAAATCTAAGGTTAAAATTAAATAAATAACATTATAAACATAGGTCTAGATTATTATTTATTAGACTTATTGGAAACAGATTAAAATAGTATTGATTAACAATACTATTTTTTTATATTTTACATTTTACATCTTATGTTTTTTTGTTATTTACTTTATAAACCTTGACTTTATG
>SKJH01000061.1 GCA_007116005.1 Bacilli bacterium
AAACAATAAAGTATGCAATGGACGCTAGAGCAAAAGTTATTGTACTATCTCATTTAGGTAGAGTGAAAACAGAGGAAGATAAAGAAAAGAATACTTTATTACCTGTTTCTAAACGTTTAAGAGAATTATTACAATCAAATGTTAACTTTATACCACATACTAGAGGAATAGAAGTAGAAACCGCTATAAAAGACATGAAAGACGGAGAAGTTGTGATGCTTGAAAATACAAGATTTGAAGATCTTGAAGGTAAAAAAGAAAGTTCTAATGATGAAGAGTTAGGAAAATATTGGGCTTCTTTAGGAGATGTTTTTATAAATGATGCATTTGGTACTGCACACAGGGCACATGCTTCAAATGTTGGAGTAGGATCATTGTTACCTAATGGGATTGGATTCTTATTAAAAAAAGAATTAGATACATTAGGTGAAGCTATAGCCAATCCAAAAAGGCCTTTAGTAGTTATATTAGGTGGTAGTAAAGTGAAAGATAAAATTGGTGTAATAGAAAATGCTGTTAAAATAGCAGATTATATATTAATAGGTGGTGGAATGTCCTATACATTTTTTAAAGCTTTGGGACATAATATAGGCGCATCAATTTTAGATGAGGATAGTATAGATTTCTGTAAAAAGATCTATGAGGAAAATAAAGAAAAAATAATTTTACCAGTTGATATAATGGTAGGTACTGCTTTAACTCCGGTTACACCAACAAGGCTTGTTAGTATAAATCAAATTGGAAATAATGAGATGGGTTTAGATATTGGTGTATCAACAATTAATAATTATAAAAAAATATTAATGGACGCGAAAACAGTTATATGGAATGGACCAGTTGGAGTTTTTGAAATAGATAAATTTGCAATTGGAACAAGAAAAATAGCAGAAACTTTAGCAAATTTGCGCGCAAAAGTAATAATAGGTGGTGGTGATAGCGCTGCTGCTGTTACAAAATTTGGGTTTAAAGATCGTTATACACATATTTCAACAGGTGGAGGGGCTTCTCTTGAAATGTTAGAAGGAAAAGAACTTCCAGGTATAAAAGTAATTGTAGATAGATAATATGAAAAAAAACAAAAGAAATATACTAGTATTAATAATTACTATCTTTATAATACTAGTATATGTTTTAAAAGATGATTTTAATGATATAATAAATATACTTTTAAATGTGAATTTATTATATCTTGGATTAGCATTTGTGGTATTAATTATTTCTGATATATTTAAAAGTTTAAATATATATATATACGCTAAAAAGTTTAATCCTAAATATAAATTTAAGGAAGCGTACAAGTTGAATTTTATAACTCATTTTTTTAATGGTATTACTCCTTTTTTATCAGGTGGACAAGCTTATCAAATATATCATTTAAATAAAATGAATAATATCTCTTATACAAAGGGGAGTATATTTGCGTTCCAAACGTTTTTTGTATATCAAACAGCTTTAGTAATTATAACAACTATAGCAATATTTATAAATAAGTTTTATGATATACTACCTCTTGATTTATTTTTAAAAAAGATCGTTTTTATAGGATATAGCATAAATCTTTTTGTTGCTATTATAATAACGCTTATTAATTTTGAAAAAAAAGGAAAAAGGTTTATAATTAATAAACTCTTCAGATTCTTAAATAGAATTAAATTAATTAAGAGTGTGACTGCTGATAAAGTTGATAATTATGTTGGAGGGTTTAACAAATCTGTTCAACAAATAGAAGGTAATAATTTATTATTGTTAAAAGGAATAATATTTAATGTAATTGCAACGCTTTTAAATTTTTCTATTCCGTTAATCATACTATATGCTATAGAACCAAATTTAAATATATCTGTTTTAGCAGTTTTTATAGCGATGGGTTATATATTCATGGTTTCTACATTTGTCCCTATTCCTGGTGGAACAGGTGGATTTGAATTTGGTTTCTTAACGTTTTTCGGGTTTATAATTGGTGGGCCTATATTAAAAGCGGCTATGTTGTTATGGAGATTTGTAACATACTATATAGTTCTTATAATAGGATCTATTGTGTTTTTGGTTGATAGAAAAGAGTGATATTATGAAAATAGGATTATTTACTGATACATATTCACCATATATTAGTGGCGTAGTTACAAGTGTATTGCTATTAAAAAAAGCTCTAGAGGATATGGGGCATACTGTTTATGTGGTAACTATAAATTTAGATTCTAAAAAATATGAATATGATGAATTAGAAAAAGTTTTACGTGTACCCGGTATTAAAACGAAAGTGTATGATGGTGTTAAATTATCAGGGGTTTACCCAATAGGAGCTATTAGTAAGGTTAAAAAATGGAATCTAGATATAATTCATAGTCATACAGAATTTAGTATAGGCACTTTTGCTAGAATTGTAAGTAAACAGTTTAATATACCAATTGTTCATACTTACCATACTATGTATGAAGATTATGTTTATTTGATAAATAAAGGATATTTTGATAAACCAGTAAAGAAAATAGTAGAATATTTCACATTGTTTTATTGTGATAAAACAGTATCTGAATTAATTGTTCCTACAAAAAAAGCATATGATTTGTTTAAAGAAAAATATAAATTAGACAGAAACATTCATATAGTTCCAACAGGGAATGATATAGAAAAATTTGATAAAAACAATTTCACAAAAAAACAAATATTTGATTTAAAGAAAAAAGTTGGTATTTCACACGATGATTTTGCATTAATATGTATAAGTAGAATTTCGCGTGAAAAAAACATAGATTTTTTAATTGATACACATAAATTATTAGTTAGGAAGAATAAAAAAATAAAATTATTAATAATTGGTGATGGGCCTGATTTTGATAGGTTAAAAAAGAAAGCATCAAGAATAAATAATGGGAAATCGATTATATTTACTGGAAAAGTGCCTTGGGACGATGTGCCTTTATATTATCAAGCAGGAGATGTTTTTGTTACAGCATCTAAAACTGAAACACAAGGCCTAACAGTTAATGAGGCACTTTGTTCTTCGTTGCCTGTTGTATGTATAGATGATGATAGTTTTAAATTATCAATAATGGATGGTTTTAATGGGTTCTTCTTTAAAAATAAAAAAGAATATCAAGATAAGATATTAACCTTAATGAATGATAAAAAATTATATGCACTTTTATCAAAACAAGCTAAAAATTCATCTTTAAAGTTTTCTACAAAATATTTTGGGGAAAACATATTAAATATATATAAAATGGCTGCTTTAAATAAAAGAAAAAATATAATAGAAAAAATCAAAGAACTAGTGGTTAAGGAGTGGTAATATGGATAAACTTTTTGTTGCTAATTTAAAGATGAATTTTACTAATAATGATTCTTCTAAATATAAAGAAGTTTTTGATAACGAAAACTTTAATAATTTAGTTGTTTGTCCTTCTTTTGTTCATTTAAATTTAATGAAATCTGGTAGTTATATTCTTGGAAGTCAAGATGGATTTTATGAAGACATTGGACAATATACAAGTAATATTTCATTTTTACAATTAAAAGATATTGGGGTTAAGTATTCTATAATAGGCCATAGTGAAACAAGGAAGTTTAACGGTGATACTACTAATGTTATAAATAAAAAAATAACTGCTTCTTTAAGGAATAAAATTATTCCAATTGTATGTATAGGAGAGACTATAGAAGATAAGAAGTCTGGTAATACATTGAATGTAATAAAAAAAGAACTTAGTGAAATATTACAAGATATAA
>SKJH01000100.1 GCA_007116005.1 Bacilli bacterium
ATTTAAGTAACCAACTGCATAAGGAAATTTGACTTTTTTAAATAAAAAATATATAATATGCATCATTCATGAAAAACGGGGGTGTTTTGATGAACTGGAAATATATGAATATCGAAGATAAACTGTTATTTATCATAGAAAGACTTTCTTACTTTTTAGCAGTTTCTACATTTATAATACTTATTTTTATTATTAACAAAAATTTTGTAGATGAGATTTTCATATTATTCTTTGTTGTTCTTGGTTTTTTTGGATGTGGACAAAATGCCAAATACTTAAGAGACTAATATATGAAAATAAATAAAAAGAGTCAGGATTAAATTCCTGACTTTTTTGTTTAAAAAAAACATATCCGTATACAATAAAAGTAGGTGATATAATTATGAAAAAAAAGTTTATTTTTATTGTATTAATTGTATGTGTATATATAATAGCGATTAATAGAAAAAATATAACTGTTGATGATGAAGGTATAAATAAAATAATTGAAGAAAACGTTTTTAATTATATTAATAACAACATAAACTATGATTATGAATTTAATAATTTCTATTTATTGTTTGACGAATACAATTTAAATACAAGTAATTTTGTTCAATTGTTTTCTTTTTTTAAAGAAAAAGATTATGAGTATAGAATAATTGAGATTATACCGTATGTTAACCCTACTTATATAAACCTATTTAGTAAAAAGAGTTTTTTATTTTATACAGAAGATTTGTATTTCATAGTAAATAAATTTTTAGAAGATTATAAAAAAACTCATTATACATATGAAAGAAATGCCACTATTAATAATATTTGTATAAAAATGGTGAAAATTAATACTGCTAACAAATATATAAAGGAATTTTTAACAATAAATAATAATATTAAATATAGAAAACCTATAGAAAAAAAATTTAGAACTTTATAAATCTTAAAAAGCGAAAATTCAACAATTTTCTACTTTTTTTTTGAAAAAATGATATA
This sequence comes from Bacilli bacterium, assembly GCA_007116005.1. Taxonomy (GTDB): domain Bacteria; phylum Bacillota_I; class Bacilli_A; order RF39; family UBA660; genus SKJH01. The sequence continues at coordinate 973 of SKJH01000100.1, forward strand.
ATTAAATTAGGAGGTAGTTATATGGGTTTAATTTGGATAATAACAATAATTATTTCACTTATCGTTGAAGCTTTAACGTTCAATTTAGTTACTATATGGATAGCGTTAGGTGCTTTAGCAGCATACATAATATCGTTTTTCACACCTAATGAAACCATTCAAATTTTTATGTTTTTTCTTGTAACTATTTTGTCTTTAATATTTACTAGGGATTTTGTTAAAAGATATATTAGTAAAACAAAAGTAAAAACAAATCTAGATAGTGTAGTAGGAAAAACAGGAACAGTTACAAAAAAAATAACATCAGACGAAACAGGAAGAGTAAAAGTGATGGGGAAAAGTTGGTCTGCAGTTAGTGAAAATAATAAGGTTATAAAACAAGATACTAAAGTAAAAATAATAAAAATAGAAGGTGTAAAGTTAATTGTTAAGAAGGAGGAAAAATAATGGGATATGCATTGATTATTTTAGTTATAATAATTATTATAACTTGTATTAAAATTGTACCGCAATCACGTGCGTTTGTTATTGAAAGATTAGGTAGTTATAAAGAAACTTGGGATACAGGTTTGCATTTTAAAATACCATTTATTGATAAAATATCAAGTAAAGTAATATTAAAAGAAAAGGTAAGAGATTTTGAACCACAATCTGTTATTACAAAAGATAATGTAACTATGAAAATTGATACTGTTGTATATTTTCAAATTACAGATCCAAAACTGTTTACATATGGAGTGGAATACCCTATAAGTGCAATAGAAAATTTAACCGCTACTACATTACGTAATATTATAGGAGATCTTGAACTTGATGAGACCTTAACATCTCGTGACACTATAAATGCAAAAATGTGTATTATATTAGATGAAGCTACTGATCCATGGGGAATAAAAGTAAATAGGGTAGAAGTTAAGAATATAATACCACCTAAAGATATTCAAGATGCTATGGAAAAACAAATGAGAGCAGAACGTGAGAGACGTGAATCTATACTTAGAGCAGAAGGGGATAAGAAAGCAGCGATATTAAGAGCAGAAGGAGAAAAAGAAAGTGCAATATTAGTAGCAGAAGCTAGAAAAGAAGCACAAATAAAAGAAGCACAAGGGGAAGCAGAAGCTATAACAACTGTAAAGAAAGCTGAGGCTGAAGGAATCAAATATTTAAAAGATGCAAAAGCAGATAATGCTGTACTAACGTTAAAAAGTTATGAGACATTTGCACGAGTTGCAGATGGTCAATCAACAAAAATAATAGTTCCATCAAATATTCAAGATATGGCATCATTATTAACAAGTGCATCAGAAATAATGAAGAAAAAAGAAGAAAAATAATTTTCTTCTTTTTTCTACAAAAAACACTTAAAAAAAGTATTATTATATAGTGGGTGATATTATGAAAAAAACTATATTAATTATTTTGTTTGCTGTTTTAATAAGTTTAACATTTGGAAACTATATTTTTAGTTTGTATAATGGTGAGGTTACTCCAGTAACAGTTGATTTAGATGAAATGGTATATGTAATACAACAAGGTGTTTATAGTAGCGAAGAGAATGCTCATAAAAATAGTAAGGATTTAGATTTTTATATTGTAAAAAAAGATAATGACTATTATAGAGTGTATGTAGGTTTAACTCATGATAAAAATATTAGTGAAAAAATAAAGGAAATATATACTGATGGTGGAAAAGATATATATGTATATGAAAAAAAAATTAATAATGATGCGTTTATAGAAGTTTTAAAACAATATGATAATATTTTGAATGAAAGGAATAAGGCTGAAGAAATACTAAGTATACAAAAACAAGTTTTAAGCAAGTATAGGGAGTTGGTATTAGAAGATGAGGAATTTGCTGATTAAAGATTTACCTTCAAATGAAAAGCCAAGAGAAAGACTTATAAAATTTGGAGCAGAAAACATATCAAACGAGGAATTAATTTCAATTATTTTAAGAACAGGTACAAAAGATTGTTCAGTAAAAAATTTATCAGCTCATATTTTAAGTCTATTTTCTAATATAACAGAAATGCGGAATTTAGAATTAAACAGTATAGTAAATATAAAAGGAATTGGTAAGGTTAAAGCAGTGGAATTAATTGCAGCCTTAGAATTGGGAAGAAGAGTATACTATGAGGAGGATTTGAATACAAAAATAAAAATAAAAAGTGGAAATGATATATATAGTTATTTTAAATATATAATAAAAGATAATACCCAAGAAAGGTTTTATTGTGTTTATCTAGATGTTAAAAAGAAAATTATAGGAATCAAACTATTATTTATAGGAACGGTTAATATAAGTACAATTCATCCACGTGAGATATTTAAAAATGCTTATTTATTATCCTCCTCATATATAATATGTGTACATAATCATCCTTCTGGAGATGAAACTCCTAGTATATTAGATCATGAAGTTACAAAGGAATTAGTTAGAATAGGGAAAATACAAAAAATACCTGTATTAGATCACATTATTATAGGTGAGATTAATTATTATAGTTTTTATGAAAACGGCGAAATTGAAGTTTGAAAAACTTAGTGTATTTTGCTATCCATGGTATAATACTAAATAAGAGAATATGTTTAGTATTATATGTAAGGAGGTTTTATGAATTTAAATAAAAAAACAGGATTAGACTTTAAATACAAAATAATTATTTTTGTATTTATAATTATTTTAATATTAATAGTATTAAATTTGACAGTAAACAGAGATAAATTAACTAGTGTTGAATTATTTTTTAAAGGAATAGGAAATAGAACACAAAGAATTTTTAGGCTTTCAAAAGAAGAACCAATAGAAAAAGCCCCTTATCTATTTAAGTTAGAAAATGAAAATTTAAAAAAAGAAATATACGAATTAAAAAAATTATTAGATTTAAAAAACACCTTTACCGATTACGAAGAAATATATAGTGCTGTTATTCATAGAAATGTAGGCTATTGGTATGATACATTAACTATTGATAAAGGGTCTAATGATGGTGTTAAAGATAATATGTTAGTAATGTCAAGCAATGGAATAATTGGAAGAACAACAAATGTGACTAAATATAGTAGTGATGTAAATTTACTGACTGCTACTAATCCTAATAATAGGATAACTGTTGAAATTGTTTATAATGATAAAAGTATATATGGTTTAATATCAGGATATGATTATAAAACAAATGAAATAATAGTAGACAATATAATTGATGAAATAAAAAAAGAAAAAAATATAAATGTTTATACATCAGGATTAACTGACTCATATCCAAAAGGGATTTTAATCGGAACAGTTACTAAAGTGGAAAAAGATGAATATGGTTTATCAAAAATAGTTAGATTAAAACCTAGTGCAAATTTTAAAAGTGTTAAATATGTAATTGTTTTAAAGGGGAAAGAATTATGATAATTGCTATTATAACTTTATTAACTTCTTTTATCCTAGATGGTTTGTTTTCAATTATTATTCCGTTTAATTATATATATCTTTTTAAGACTTTTTTTTTATTAATATCACTAATATTGGTTTTTCCATATTTATATTATAATAAATATTTGTATTTTATATTAAGTTTTATATTTGGATTATTATATGATGTTATATATACAAACACACTATTACTAAACGCTATATTGTTTTTGTTTGTTGCAATATTATTGAGTAAAATTTATTTAAATATACAAAACAATTTATTTAATGGAATTTTAATGTCAATGTTAGTTATTTTTATCTACAATTTGTTTACATATTTATTATTAAATATAATAGGAATTAATACCGCACCGTTTTCTTTGTTTGTAACTCACTTAATTTCAATTTATTTAATAAATATAATACACTTTGTTTTCATTTATTTTATATTAAATTTTGTTGCTAATAAATTTAATATTACTTATGTTGATAAGTAATATTTTTTTGTTTTTTGCATACTATTAATTGGGTGATTTTATGAATAACATAGAAGAAATTAAACAAAAAATAAAAAACAAAAGAGGTATATATCAAAAAACAAAGACAAGCCCTAGTTATAAAGTATTATATATTTTTCTAATAAAGACCTTAATATTATTGTTAATTGGATTATCAATTTTAATATTTATAAAAAAAGATGAGTCTAATAAGCAAATATTATATAACACTGTTTTTGAGGAAAATATATCTTTTTCAAAAATAAAAGGAATCTATAATAAGTATTTAGGGGGAATAATGCCGTTTGATAATATAATGAAAATGGAAGTGCCTGTTTTTAAGGAACAATTAAAATATAAAAGTATTCATAAATATAAAGATGGTGTATCATTAATCGTTGAAGAAAAATATTTAATTCCTGTTAAACAAGATGGTATTGTTACTTTTATTGGTCAAAAAGAAGGTTACAACAAAACTGTAATTGTAGAAAGTGAAGATGTAGAAATTTGGTATGGAAATTTAGATAACGTTAGTGTAAGTTTATATGATTATGTATCAAAAGGAACTTTTTTAGGAGATACAATAGATGATAGATTATTTTTAGTATTTAAAAAAGATGGGAAAATAGTAGACTATAAAAAATATATTTAATAAAATATACATACATCCATTATTTTATTTTCTATCATTATCTGCATTACTAACGGGTTTATTTAAAGCTTTTTTTATTTTATATTTAATAATTGTAATACATGAGATTGGCCATATATTATGTTCTATTATATTTAATCAAAAAATAAAAAAAATAAATATATATCCATTTGGAGGCCATATATTATTTGATGAAAAAATAAATAAAAATATAAAACAAGAATCGTTAATTTTGATATGCGGCCCTTTATTTCAAATGTTTTTATATTTTATATTTATGGTGTTATATAAACATAATTTTGTAAGTGAATATACATATAATGTATTTTTAAGTTATCATTATGTAATTTTAAGTTTCAATTTATTACCAATTTATCCTTTAGACGGTAGTAAATTTTTAAATTTGATATTAAATTGTTTTCTTTCTTTTAAGAAATCTCATATATTAACAATATATATATCGTACACAGTTATAATACTATGTATTATATATTTTTATAATAATTTAAATTTTGTATTTTTAATAATTATTTTATTATCAGCGTGTATAAAAGAACATAAAAATCATATTTTAATATTTAATAAATTTTTATTGGAAAGATATTTGTATCCATCTTCATATAAAAAAAATAATATAATAAAAACAAAAAAAATGGAACAGATGCAAACAAATAAAAACAATATATTTATTATTAGTAATAAATATTATGATGAATTTGAAATGTTAAAAAATAAATTTAGTAATTAAGTAACAAAATATTCAATTAAAATTTACTTTTTGTCATTCTTTTAGTATAATAGTAGATATGTTAGCATAAGGGGCGATATAAAATGAAAAAAATATATACAAGTATCGATATCGGTTCTGATTCTATCAAGATTTTAGTAGCTGAAATTTTTAGAGATTCTCTAAATGTTTTAGCACAAACAGAAGTAAAATCTAAAGGAATAAAAAAAGGCGTAATAGTTGATGCTAACGAAAGTTTAATATCTATAAAAGAAGCAATAAACAGTATAGAAGGTAAGTTAGGTGTTAAAATAGATAAAGTTATTGCCCTTATCCCTTCATATAATGCAGATTACGATATTGTTAGTGGTTCTTTAACAATAACAAATGAAGAAAAAAAGGTTACAGGAAACGATATTACAAGAGTATTGCAAACATGTATTTATAATAAAATAACAGAAAATAGAGAATTAGTAACATTAATACCAATTGATTTTTCGTTAGATGATAATAAAAGTATAAAATATCCAAAGGGATTAGTTGGAAACAAATTAGGGGTAAAAGCAATGATGGTAACCACTCCTAAGAAGAATGTTTATTCTATAATAAGTATTATGCAAAGTTTAGGAGTAGAAGTTATTGATATTAATATTAGTGGTATTGCAGACTATAATGAATTTAGAACTAAGGAAACTGATAAAAAGGTTGGAGCTATTATAAATATTGGTGCTGAAACCACTACAATATCATTATTTAATAAAGGTATAATAGTTAAATCTGAGGTGTTACAAATTGGTGGTAAAAATATAGATAATGATATATCATATGTTTTTAAACTAGAAAAAAATGATAGCAAAAAAATTAAGGAAAATTTTTCGGTAGCACATAAACGTTTTTCACAGGTTAACGAAGTGTATGAAATGCTTAATGTAAATAAGGATTTGATTAAAATTACTCAATATGATTTATCTCAAGTAGTGATGTCTAGAGTGATGGAAATATTAAAACTTTCAAAAAAACAAACTTACCTCTTAACAAATAAGGAAATTCAGTATATAATAATTACAGGTGGGACAAGCGAACTTCCTGGAATTACATATTTGATAAGTGAAGAATTTGGTGTTGAAACACGAATAGGGAACATAGATACTGTTGGTGTAAGAAATAATAAATATTCAACTGTTTCTGGGTTAGTAAGGTGTTTTTATGATAAATTAAAGTTAAGGGGAAAAGAATATTCAATGTTTACTTTTGATAAACAAGAAGATATTTCATCTCCAAAGAAAATTTTGAATTTTTCTAATGAATCAGTTTTAGGGAAAGTTTTTGGATATTTCTTTGACAGTTAAGGAGGAAGAATATGTTTGGATTAGAAATGGATCAATTAGCAAAAATAAAAGTTATAGGTGTAGGTGGAGCAGGGAATAATGCTGTTAATAGAATGATTGAATCAGGTGTAAAAGGTGTAGAATTTGTTGTTGCCAATACTGATTTACAAGTTTTAAATAATGCAAAAGCCCCAACCAAATTACAAATTGGAGAAAAACTTACTGATGGTTTAGGAGCTGGTGCAAGACCCGATATTGGAAGGGAAGCTGCGTTAGAATCTAAAGATCAGATAAAAGAAGCAATTGATGGATCTGATATGGTATTCATTACTTGTGGTATGGGTGGTGGTACAGGTACTGGAGCAGCACCTGTAATAGCTGAAATAGCACAAGACATAGGGGCATTAACAATTGCTATTGTTACTAAACCATTTTCTTTTGAAGGTAAGAAAAGAATGGAATTAGCGTTAAGTGGATTAGAGGAATTAAAAAAATATGTTGATACTTTAATTGTTATTCCAAATGATAGATTAAGAGAAATAATTGATAAAGCAACTCCAATGTTAGATGCGTTTAGAGAAGTTGATAATGTACTTAGAAGAGGTGTACAATCAATTTCAGACTTAATTGCAGTTACAGGACTTGTTAACCTTGACTTTGCAGATGTTAAGGTTGTAATGGAGAAAAGTGGTAACGCATTAATTGGTATAGGTATCGGAACAGGAGAGGGAAGAGCAGTTGAGGCTGCAAAACAAGCTGTTTCTAGTCCGTTATTAGAGTCTAGTATAACAGGAGCTACAGATGCAATAATAAATATTACAGGTGGTTCTAGTCTTACGTTGTTTGAAGTAGAGGATGCTGTTGAGGTAATTAGGGCTGCTGCTAATACTGATATTAATACTATATTTGGAGCGGTTATAAATGAAAATTTAAAAGATGAAGTAATTGTTACAGTTATAGCAACTGGATTTGAAAAAGGCGGAGAACCTTTATATTATGATAATAGATCTAATTCGCAAATGGAAACTCAAGATTCAGAAAAAGAAGAAGAATCAACGGTATTAGATATTCCACCTTTCTTAAGAAATAGAAAAAATATGTAAAATACAAAATCACACTATAATGTGTGTTTTTTTTGTTACATGTTTTTATGAAGTTTTGAAATATTGACTTTTGTTGTCATTTAAAATATAATAAGACTTGTAATTCCTTGTTCGTGTAACTTATATAGGTTTTATATTTTTTTTTGTTCTTTTTATTAGAACACAATAAAGGAGTTTGATGTTGACGTGAGAATTTGTTTAGTCCATGAAGAATACCCGGAAGAAACTAATTTTGGAGGTATTGCTACATATCAAAAAGTAATTGCAGAAGAATTTATTAAGTTAGGTCATGAAGTTTATGTAATATGTAGAGGAATTAAAGAAGATAAAAGATATATTGAAAACGGAGTAAATGTAACAAGATTATTTGTAAAAAATAGTGATAATCAAGTTAAGGATTATATTAAATATAGACAAAGAGTAGCTCATGAATTATTAAAACTTCAAAATAACAATAAAATAGATATTATTGAAGTGCCAGATTGGGGAGCAGAATCTATTTTATTTGAAAAAAACAGACGGATTCCACTAGTAGTTAGGTTACATACACCATTAAAAGTGTGGTTAAAATATAATAAAAATAATTTTGGTAAAGTAAAAAACAAGATGCTATCATGGGAAAATAAGATGATAAATTCAGCGGATATGGTAACTTGTTGTTCAAATGCTTTAAAGAAAGTTATTGTTTCAGATTTTAAAATACATGAATCAAGAATTCATGTTACTCCTAATCCTGCTAATATTACCAATTTCTTTAGAGATGAAAGTATTGAAAAAAAAGATGTTTTATTATTTGTTGGGAGTTTAGAAGAGAGAAAAGGAGTATGTGTTTTAGCAAATGCATTAAATATAATTTTTAAAAAACATCCTAATTTAAAAGTTAAATTTATTGGAAAAGATACTAATAGAAATATAAAAAACATTTCTACAAGAGAATTGATATGTAATATAGTAAGTTCAAAATATGAAAAAAATCTTGAGTTTTTAGGTCAAATTCCAAATGGTGATTTAAATAAATATTTAAATTCGGCAAAGATAGCAGTTTTCCCTTCGTTATTTGATAATTTTCCCTATGTTGTACTTGAAGCAATGGCAACAGGTTTGCATATAGTGGGAAGTAGAAATTCTGGAATGGTGGAGATGCTCGATGATGATACTTATATATATGATACTGGTAATTATAAGGATTTAGCAGATAAAATAATTGACAAATATGAAGTTTCATTAAAACAAGAAGTTAATAAGGTTAATATCAATAGATTAAAAAAACTATATAACCCAACAAATGTTTGTGAAAAAATAATAACTATGTATAATAAAACAATAAATGATTATTCTTTAAAAAATGTTTTCAAAAAAGATTTAGAAAATGTTTTAAGTGAAGTTACAAGTAAAAACAATATAAAATCTTTCAAAAGGGAAAAAAATGGAGTTGCTAATTTTGTATTCAGAGTTGTTACTAAAGATAAAACATATATAATTAAAAAATATGTTTATAATTATGATTTTGATTTATCAAATGAATTATATGAATTATATGAAAAAGCTGGAATTAAGGTCATTAGACCAATAAATAAAAACATAATAGGATATAAATCTTATAACTATAATGTTTTTGAATACAAAAAAGTTAATAAATTTAATAGAAAAATTGATATAGCCTATATAACAAAAATATTAGGATCGGATAGGGAAACAAAACAAGATGTTACTATATTAGAAAAATGTATGAAATATTATGAATATTTAGAAGGCAAAAAAGATTTTAAAGATTTAGATAATCAAGAAGTAAATTATATAATGGACATATTTGAAAATATTAAAGATGAGAAAATGTTAAAAGAAAAATCTTTGAATCATGGAGATATTTCAAAAAGTAATATAATAATTTCAAAAAAATATAAATATATAATAGATTTTGATGAGGTTACTGTAACTACGCCATTATATGATTTTGCGGTTGTTTTTATAAAAATGTTAGTAAAAAACAAGAAAATCAATTATATTGAATTTAAAAAATTAAAGGATTTAGTTAAAAACAAATATCCTAAATATGATGATGATGCTTTAATAAAAATGATAAAATTTTATTTGTGTAAAATATTAATAGAAAAATTTTATCTTCATCAAATAGGAAAAATAGACTTATATTCTAAGAGACAATTAAAAGATAGTTATTTTAAATATTTAGAAATATTAAAGGCATTAGAACACCTAAATTAAAAAATATGGTGTGTTATTTATGAAATTAGAGGTAAACTATGGAAAATATAAAAAATAAACTTATTATTGCAATAACTGGGCCGTCTGGCGCGGGAAAAACAACTCTTGTAAATAATCTTTCTACAAGACTTAACATAGCAGTCCCTAGACATTGTACTACACGTTTACAAAGAAAAGACGATCAAGAGGGGGCTTATAGGTATTTAAGCCATGATGAATATGCATATTTTTTAAAGACTGGTGATTTTTTAATCAGTTCTGGTGATGGTCCTGAAGTAAAAAAAGAGTATGGTAATTTTTATGGTATTTTAAAACAAGACTGTTCAGATTCTTGGAATAAAAATGATATTATTGTTTTATTTGTTTCTTATAAAGATATTGATGCTTTATCACAATTAAGAAATGATGGATTTAATATTGAAATAGTGGCTTTAACATTTACCAATATAGAAAAGGGAGTTAAATACAGACTTACTAATGATCCACTAAGAAATCATACCGAAAAAGATATTAATAGCAGAATTAGGTGTGCTTTAAGTGATACAGAAAAATATGAGAAAGCTTTACAAAGATATGCTAAAACTATAGTATATACTGATATGTTAGATATTGAAGGAACATATGAAAAGGTATGCTCTGATTTAGGACTTAGGAGGTAAAATGAGAGAAAAAGAAGAATTTAATAATGTTTTAGAGTCTTTGTGTAGTGGGCTGGATACTATTATTGACAAGGAAATATTTCAGGAATTAGAGTATAAACAAAAACTTTATGCAATTTCATCGTTTTTAGAATTTATAAAAACAGGTGCAGAAATAAAAGTGTTACCTTTTGAGGACAACAAAGCAACTTTTATATTGATAACAAAATAATGTTAGGAGATAAATAATATGGAATTTTGGGATTTATATGATGAAAAAAGACAAAAATTAAATAAAACTGTAAAAAGAGGAGATAAACTTAATGATGATGAGTATCATATTGTTGTTAATGTTTGGATAAAAAATAGTAAAAATGAGTTTTTGATAACTCAAAGATCAAAAACTAAGAGTTTTCCACTTATGTGGGAGTGTACAGGTGGATCTGCTTTAGAAGGAGAAGACTCATTGGATGCAGCAATTCGTGAAGTTGAAGAAGAATTAGGTGTAAAATTAAACAGAAATTCTGGCGAATTAATTGGTACAAAATTAAGGTATTATTCAGGATGCCCCGATATTTTAGATGTTTGGGTTTTTGAAGCTGATATACCAATTAAAAAAGTAGTATATCAAGAGGAAGAAGTATGTAATGTTATGTGGGCTAGTGTAGAAAAAATAAAAGAGTTACATCTTCAAAATAAATTTGAAGCAAATGCATTTTTTGAAGAAGCACTGATGTATACAAAAAAAGAAGAAATATATTATATAGGGTTTAACGCTAATAACGCTATTTGTAATGAGAAGCTTTTTAATGGTTCAATAACTTTATATCCTACTAAGGAAAAAGGGAATATATATTTCTCAGACAAATCATTACCAGATACAAAAAGTAAAGAATTTATGGAAAAATATAAATCTTATATATATAAAACAGCAAAAAAAATTCAGTCAAAAAATCCAAATTCAAAATTTTTGTGTTTTAATGAAAAAATAAGAAAACTATGTTCTGATATGAAAGATATAAATATAGTTAAAGGAAATGAAGCAAAAACAATTGATTTTTTAAATAATAAATTTAAGACTAGAGATTTAGTTAAAGACTCTGTTCCTGTTCTTGATTACTTTTTGATCGATGGAGATAAGTTAGATTACGATTATATAAAAGGAAAAATTTCATGTGATAAATTTATAGTACAGGCTGAAACTGGTGCAGGTGGAAATAGTACTTATTTGATTGATTCAAAAAACAAGATGGATGAGATTGAAGATAAAACCAGTAAATATTGTATTTCTAAATACGTTAATCATACGCCTTTAAATGTTACATTGATTATAGGAGAAGATGATGTTATATTTTTGCCTATATCAGTACAACTAATACGATTAACTGATAATAAATTCAAATATGTTGGAGGTGATTTTATATCATCTCAAACCTTAAGTAAAACTGTTATCCAAAAATTAGATTGTTATAGTAATAACATCGCTGAAAAAGTTAAAAAAATGGGATATAGGGGTATCTTAGGTATAGATTATATTTTATGTGAAAATGGCGATATAATTTTTATGGAAATAAACCCGAGATTTCAAGCTTCATCTTTTTTGATAAGTATGTATTTAGAGAAACATTATAACACCAATGTTGCGAAGCTTCATTATTTAGCAATTACAAACTCAAAAATTGAACAAGTTCCTTTAATTAAAATTGATAATAGTTTTGTAAATTGTAATAGTGAACAAAAATTTGATAAATTTGAAAATCCAAAAATTGTTAATAATGGATATTTTGAGCCAAATAAATCTTCTGTTTACAGAAAAGTATTTGATTATTCTATTTTTTCAGAAGGAGATTTTGAAAAATTATA
>SKJH01000055.1 GCA_007116005.1 Bacilli bacterium
CCAATTAGACATAAACAAGCACTCCTTTCGGCAGGAAACAATTAAATTATACAATAACATTATTTATTAGACTAATTTCTGTTTTTATTAATAAAACGGAAATTCAAATAATAATGAAGGAAAAATAACTAATATTAAATTATCAGTTGACATATCTTAAAATATAAGTATAATTAAAAGTGCCTACTATTTTTTGTAGTTGCAGATGTAGTTCAATGGTAGAACTTTAGCCTTCCAAGCTAACTATGTGGGTTCGATTCCCATCATCTGCTCCAATATTAAAGCAACAGACTTAATATATAGTCTGTTTTTTTATTATTTCCACATAGTTAGCCTGGAAGATATTTTTATATTAAAGTTCTACCATTTAAGTATTTTGAAAGCCATTTATGTCCTTATTAAAAACTATTTTGATCATCTCAAAATAGTTTTTCTTCAAATAAAACCTAATCCCTCTTATTTTTGTTAATAATTACATTACTATGTTGCTTGTATATAATCAAGAGTTACACTAAAATTTACATCTTCAGGTGCTGGATTAGTAGAAGTAATTCTCCATGTAACTACTACTGAACCCATTGTATTATCACCTACTGATAATGTTGTCCCTTCTATATCATCTATCCCCTGTATAACAACATTAAAATCTTCTGTATCATTGTTATTAATAGTTATATTACTAACTGTTGCTGATAAACTACCTGTATTACTAATAGTAAAATTAATAGTGGCAGAATCACCTGGATATGATAAATTAGTTTCTATATTTAACACAGTTCCATCTGCGCTTATTGTATAATTTGCTTTAGAATCATCACTTACTGTAGCATCTGTAAATTCTATTTTAAAATCTGCAATACCCGTAGCTGTACCTGTTATATTAAGTGTAGCTGCAAGTAGAGCATATGCACCTGATAACATCAATGTAATTGTAACTAACGCTAATATAAAATATTTACTATTTCTTTTTCTCATACTTATTCTCCTTTTATTTTATTATGTGACCTTTTTTACAATTTAATTCACAAGCTACTTTGAATATAAAAAAATTATTAGTTAATAATATAAACACATCGTTTTATATACATAAAAGGAATAATTATGAAAAGAAAAAAGAAAAAGCTTTTTATAATAAATATATTATTATTTATAACTTTAATATTTACAATAATAGGAATTAGTTACTCACACCTTTCTTCAAACCTCAGTATAAAGGGAAATGTAAAAGGAATAAATTTCGATGATGAATTTACGTTAACTCCAGATAGCGATTCAAATTTAAAATTATATGGTGTTATTACTAATACTAAAAAAGAAAATGATTTGTATATATCAGAATATATTTTTAAAGTTATTAATATTGGTAAAGATACAATAGATAACTTTACTTTGTCAATTTCATTTGAACGAAATATTAGAGCTATAACTTTGAATGAATTACCTTATAATTTAAGAGGTAATACAGTTGATATAAAAAACAATAAACACAGTTTATTCCCAAATGAAAGTTTGGATATAAATTTTACTGTTTCTTCAAGATTTATAAACAACAACATATCTAGTATAAAATTAAACTCAGAAGAAAATGCAACTGAAATATCATCGGATGATTTTTTAGTAGAGTTTATAATATCAAATTATTCAAACAATATTTATGAATATGATGTTAAAATCACTAATAAAAGTGGTAAAAGAATAACTTATTGGAGGCTATATATTACACTACCAGAAGAAATAACTTATTTAAGTGGATGGGATGCCACTTTTGATAGAAGGGAAAATATATTAATAGTTAACAGTAATATTCATAATAGTATATTAAATAATAATAGTAGCACTACGTTCGGACTACAACTTTATTCAAATATAATTAATTATATACCAGATGATATACGTGCAATGGTAAGGTAATATTATGAAAAAAAAATTCTATGGTTTAATTGTTTTTTTGTTTATATATACATTAGTATATAATATTACCTTTACCTCATTTAACGAAATAATACAATACATTTTAAATCCAGTACTATGGATGTTTTTTGCTTTAATATCATATGTATTATTGAATAAAAACAAATTATACAAACATGAAACTACAATAAAATACATAATAATATCTAGTGCATTATTACATATAATATCTTTCTATGTAATAGGAATATTTGTAGGTTTTACAAACAACCCATATTCAGTAACTAAAACTACAATTATTATAAATTTTTTTAGTATATTATTAGTAATAGGATTAAAAGAATTTATAAGAAATATTTATATAAAGTTATCTAATTCTAAATTGCAATTTATAATAATATTTTCATTGTTTTTTTTATCAGATATAAATTTATTAAATATAATCAATTCATATAACAATATTAGCTTAATTCCCGAGCTTTTAATTAGTGATATTATCCCAGGTGTTGTTATAAATTTATTCATGATGTACATTTGTTATAGGGGTAATTATAAATCAGCTATATACTACAGGGTTATTGTTAATTTACCACTATTAATATTTCCTATATTTCCAGACTATAACGATATCATATTAACACTGTTCAAAGTTTTATTTCCTTTATTTACATACTTAATTATTGAAAATAAAATAGAAAAACAAGAAAGAAAAGTCCCAGTAAGAATTTCAAATCAATTTACCCCTATAAAATGGGTTGCTACTTTTTTGATTTCTATAATATTAGTGATTTTTTTGTTAGGTATTTTCCCAATATTCCCTACCGTAATTTTAAGTAAAAGTATGTATCCCAATATAAAACCGGGAGATATGGTGATAATTAGAAAATGTGGATTTAACGAAATATATATAGAAGATATAATACAATATAATTTTAATAATTATAAAATTATTCATAGAATAATAAAAATTGATTATATTAATAATGAAGTTATTACTAAAGGTGATAATAATAATAATATTGATAAATACCCAATAAAGAGAGAGCAAATAATAGGTAAAGTAGAATTTAAAATACCATTTATCGGTTACCCGACTTATATTTTCAGAAAAATAATAGGTAGAAATAATAAAAATATTAGATTTGGGGTCTGATATTATGAAATTAAGAAAAAAATACAAATTTTATATAATGTTTATTATATTAATAATGTTATCATTTTCAATTTATATAATATACAATATATTCTTTATAATAAAATATATTGAGGGAAACCCAAATAACATTATGTATAAAAATGAAGTACATGATAAAACTAGATATAAAGTTGTTCTAAAAGAAAACAACTTTATAAAAAAAAATTATATTGGTCCACACGAATCATATATAACTTCTTTAGTAGACTACATTCGTACAAATTTTTATTATGAATATATAGGAAATAAAAACCTACATTTAAATTATGAATATGATATAAAAGCAAATATAATAAGCGAGTTTATCGATGATAAATCAAATAAGGTGTCTAGACCCATTTGGAATAAAAAATTTATAATTTTAGAAAATATTAAGGGCAATACAAATAATGCGAAACTCCAACTAAACGAAACTTTTGATATAAACCTTGAATATTATAATAATTTAACAGAAAATTTTAGAACAACTCTGAAATTACCAATCCAATCTAGAATAGAATTTAAATTTTCAATAAAAATTAATAGCGTGTTAAAAAATGACGAGAAAATTACAAAAGATCATTATATATTAATGACTATTCCACTTGAAACAAAAGTTTTTGATATTAAAATTAATACAAATTTTTCTGAACAAGAGATAATATACAACAAAAACAAAAAAGATAATCAAACAATTTATGTTTATATTATTATTTATATTGTATTATTCATTTTAAATTTAATAACAGGATTATATTTTATAAAATCTATTTCAAATAGAAATAAAAATAAAAATATATTGAGAATAAACAAAATTTTAAAAGATTATGATGATAGAATAATAACGGTATCTAATTTTATTAACTATGAAAAAGTTGAAATTATTAATGTTATCAGTTTTGAAGAATTATTGAATTTATCAGAAGAAACATTAGAACCTATAATATATTGGCACAAAAAAAATAATGAAGTTTGGTTTTCAATATTAAGAAACAAAATTTTATATAGATATATATTTAGATTATAAACTATATTTATATATTTGATTCCATAATAATAAAGTTTCTCTTGCAGTAGCGTTGCCAAATTTTGAACTACCTCTTAAAATCATATTACTACATCCTAACTCTTTAAGTATATCATTATAACCTGAGATAGGGAATTTCTCTTGCAACATAAAGTAAGCAGCATTATCGCTAATATCTAGATTTTTAAACAACAATTCATACAATGTATATTCAGCACCAAAACTCAAATATTTTATATCCCCAGCCCCCCGTTATAATGTCTTGTTTCATAAACTAACTTTTTATCTAGAGGTATATTATTATTTTCTATTTCTTTAAAACAATACATAGTATAAGGCGCCTTAACAACACAAGCTGCGAATATTTTTCTATTATGTTTCTAAGTTTATTATAATCATTAAACTCTGGTTGTTTCAATATATTGGTTTTTCCAGAAAAATTAAAATTACTAACCTCTTTTTTTGAAATTTTTATAAGACTAGTCAACAAGATAGGGATTAACGCTAAGAAAATTAATGCTATTCCACTATTTAAATTTAATCTTATGAATTTACTTTTTTTAATTGTTATCTCCTTTGTTGATTATGATATATTATTATGAAATAAATTGTCAATGTTTTTCTACTTAATATTGGTTAATAAAAAAAGACAAGCTCTTCTTGTCTTTAAATTAACTTTATAAAGAAAGTTTTTTCAATAAAAATACCTCTTCTTATAAATATTTTTTATTGTTCTTCCTCATCAATATCGTCCTCTTCAGATTCCTTCTCCATTATACAAAACGGAAATTCTTTTTTTTCTTTACTACACTCACAACAATTACAACATCCTGGACTTATTGATACATAAACACTAATTGGTGCACATTTTGGCTTAGTCTTTTTGGATTGTTTTTTATTACAATTACACTTTTTAGGTTGCTTGAAAAATAATAAATCTTCTAAATTGTTTGGCACTTTTTTACCTCCTTTTTTATTCATTCTATACTATGTATATTTTATAAAAGAGTATTTACATTATAACTAGAAAAATAAAAAAAAGTTAGTTATTCACCAACTCTTTTTGCTTAAAATCTTTATACATATTACTTTCCTTTGCATCTACTTGCCCGTAATATTTACCTCTATACTTTATATCACAATCACCTTCAACTGTATGATACATTATTTGGCAAATCTCTACAAAAGGGTATATAACAACCGGTTCTATACATGATATTTCTAAAGTCCACGTTCCTTTAAATCCTATATCTCCTACACCAGCTGTTACATGAACAGATATCCCCAGTCTACCAATTGAACTTCTCCCTTCTAACATAGGAGCATAATTATCAGTATGCGTGTATTCTACTGTTCTTCCTAAATAAAGTTTTCCAGGTTTTAAAACCAATCCTTCTTCTGGTATTATAATTTTTTTTACTTTATTTGTTTTTTTCATATCTAAAACATCTTCTTCATAAACAATAAGTTCATTATGTAAACATAAATTATAACTATTAGGGTTAACCTTTTTCTCATCATATGGTTCAATTATTATTTCTTTTCCAATTTTCTTTTTAATTTCATTCCCTGTTAATAGCATTTTATTTCCTCTTTCTACTTTTAGTTTTTTTATAACATTTTTCACATACCGCGGCATATTCAGAATTACCAACCAATATCTTTTTTTTTGTTTGATTTCCTATATACAATGTATAATAAGCATCTTCTCCACAAAATTTACATATAGCTTTAAGAATTTCTATTTCATCAGATATAGCCATAATTTTAGGCATTAATCCAAACGGTTTAAGTTCACTTGTTTTAGAAAGTCCAGATACATATACATCAATATTATCATTTAAATGCAAGTTTATTATATGGTTAACATTTCCTTTAAGAAATTGAGATTCATCAATAAATATTATTTCTGTTGTTTTTCTCAATTTTGTTCTTATTTCTTTCAAATTGTTTATCAATGTTGCTTTAATTTCTCTGCCATCACCCCTTTGTTTTATAATACCAAAATCTCTTGTGTCTTTTTTTGGTTTAAAGCATTGAATTATATTTTTATTGTCAACACTATCATATACCTCCATAAGTTTTTTTGATTTGCCACTAAACATTGGGCCTGTAAATACTTTTATCATACCTCAACTCCTTTTTTATTATGTAGTATATACAGTATATGCGTATTTTGTACACATGTCAATATAATTTGCTTTTTTTTACAAACTTTTGTTCGCAAACAATGATTTTTTTACATATTTGAGAATATTTAATTTAATTTATGGTATTATTAATATAGGTGATTATATGAAACTTTTAGCAAGTGATTTCGACAAAACATTATTTGATCAAAACTATATACTAAACATCAATGCAGTTAATAGATTTGTTGATAAAGGTAATATGTTTATAATTGCAACAGGAAGACATTTACCTCGTTTGTTACACGATATAAAAGGATATACAATTAAATATAGTTATTTAGTTTGTAATGACGGTGGTGTTATATACGACAATAAATTAAACTGTATATATAAAGCAAGTATTAGTAATGAAACAACAAATAACATTATTGACTATATCAAAACAAAGCTTAATAATACAATTAGTGATTGGTTTGTTGATACAACTAAAGTTTATACGAAAGATTTAAAAAATGATATTAGTGCTATTATTTTATTATTTATAAATAAAGAAAAAGCAGAAATATTATTACAAGACATATTAAAAAAATTCAGCGATGTGGATGGATATATATCAGATTTTCATATAAATTTAAGACCAAAAGGGACCTCAAAAGCTAATGCTATAAATTTAATAATAAAAAAAGAACAAATAAAAAAAGAAAACGTATATACTGTTGGAGATCATATTAACGATATAGAGATGATAAAAGAGTTTAACGGGTATTGTATGTCTATAAGCACAGAAGAACTTAAAAAGGTATGTAAAAATCAAGTTAACACTGTTTATGAACTTGTGGACAAAATAAAATAGAAGGATAACTTCTATTTTTCTATTAATGACAAACTTACCTTTTTCTTATCTTGGAAAACCTCGTGAACATAACAATCGACAATATCTCCAACACTTAAAATTTCACTTGGATGTTTTATATATTTGTTAGTAAGTTTGGATATATGTGCTAAGGCATCATTTTTAAGGCCTATATCTATAAAAACCCCAAAATCAACTACATTTCTTACTGTACCTTGTAATTTCATGCCCAAGGTTAAATCTTCTATATTTAAAACA
Organism: Bacilli bacterium; assembly: GCA_007116005.1. Lineage (GTDB taxonomy): Bacteria > Bacillota_I > Bacilli_A > RF39 > UBA660 > SKJH01. The sequence goes on from SKJH01000055.1 coordinate 7,356, forward strand.
TCACTTTTTAATAACGGTTTAGGCATATCATCTCTTAAATCCCTAAGAGGTTTTTTTAATGAATCTATTATATCTTCTAGAGTATACTTATCTGTATTTAAAATTTTACAGCACTCATTGATATTTATCGCGCTTAAAGTATCTATTAAATGTTTTGTTCCAATGTCTTTTTGATTTAAATTATACATATCCAAAATCTTCATTGTTATACCATAACTTTCAGGATGTATAGGGGTTTTATCAAGAGGATTTACTCCATCTAATATTCTAATAAACCCTACGGCCTGTTCAAATGTTTTATCAGTTAATAACTTCTTTTTTATTATATCGTCTCTTGAATTTATTTTTCCAAAACTATTTCTATATTCTATTATTTTATCAATTGATCTTTTTGTTAATCCAGATACATACTTTAGTAATGAGCTACTAGCTGTATTTATATTAACTCCAACTTGATTAACAGCTTTACTAACTACAAAATCTAAAGATTCATTTAATCTTTTTTCCACCACATCATGCTGATATAAACCAACACCAATACTTTTTGAATCTACTTTTACTAATTCTGACAACGGATCTTGAAGTCTTCTAGCGATACTAATAGCGCTTCTTTCTTCTACATTCAACTCAGGAAATTCCTCTATAGCTAGCTTACTTGCTGAATATACTGAAGCTCCAGACTCATTTACAATTATGTATTCTAATTTTCTGTTGCTTTCTTTTATTATATCTGCAATAAAACTTTCGGATTCTCTAGAGGCAGTCCCATTCCCTATTGCTATTATGTCAACATTATATTTGTTAATTAATTTTAGTATTTCTTTTTTTGAACCTTCTTCATCTTTTTTTGGTTCATGTGGATATATTACACTTTTATCTAATAATTTTCCTGTATTATCTATAACTGCTAACTTACACCCTGTTCTAAATGCTGGATCTAAACCTAAAACTATCTTTTCTTTCATTGGTGGTTGTAATAATAAATTTTCTAAATTAGAAGCAAAAACCGTTATAGCTTGGTCACTACTTTCACTTGTTAATTCACTTCTTATTTCTCTTTCTATACTAGGAAATATCAATCTTTTATAACTGTCTGATATTGCATCAACTACATAGTTAAAACATTCACTATCTTTATTTTTTATGATTTGATTTTCTATATAACTAGTTACAACACTTTTGTCTATATCAATATTTACACTTAATATTCCTTCTTTTTCACCTCTATTTAAAGCAAGTATTCTATGAGGTTTTATTTGTCTTACACTTTCATTATAGTCATAATACATATCATATATTCTATTTTCGTCTACTGCATTTTTTTTCATTTTAGATACAATAATTCCGTTATTATAAGTATAATTTCTTATCCATTTCCTATAATAAGCATTATCACTTATCCATTCTGAAATAATATACTTAGCACCTGTTATTGCATCTTCTTTAGTTTTAATTTTATCATTTAAAAATTGTTCAATTTGGGTAAGTTCTTTTGGGAAAGTCATAATAATCTTAGCAAGTGGTTCAAGCCCCGCATTAATTGCATCAGTTGCTTTAGTTTTCTTTTTTTCTTTATAAGGTCTATACAAATCCTCTACTTCTACTAATTTATTACAAACCATAATTTTTTTTCTTAGTTCGTCAGTTAATAAACCTTTTTCATCAATTAATCTTATTACATCTTCTTTTCTTTTTAATAAATTAACTTGATACTCATAAACTTCTGATATTTCTCTTATTTTTTCTTCATCTAAGTTATTTGTAGCTTCTTTTCTATACCTTGCAATAAAAGGTATAGTGTTACCATCACTTAGTAATTTTAAAGTGTTTTCTATTTGATTTTTTGTTATATTTATTTCTTCAATCATTTGTTTTATTATTTCTTCGTTCATATTTACTCCTATTCATGTCTTAAAGATTCTATTGGATCTAATTTAGCAGCCCTTGATGCAGGCCATAAACCAGATAATACACTTATTATAACACTAATCATTATACCAAATATTATAAATGCTGGTTTTATTTTTACAACACTAACATCAAATAAATTATTAGTATAATAATTAGCTATACTTCTTATTATAAATGTAAATATTATACCTATTATACCTGCTGCAAATCCTATTAAAAATGCTTCTGATACAAATATTCTCTTTATATCCTTTCTTCTTGACCCTATTGCTTTTAATACACCAATTTCGTTGGTTCTTTCAACAACACTAATATATAATACAACTAATATCATTATAGCAGATACAAATAATGATATACCTGCAATACCTGATAAAACATATGTTACAACGGCTAACATTTCATTAAACACCTCTAGCATCTGTTCTGTCCTAGAAGGCGCATATCCCATGTTTATAACTTCTTCTTTTGCATTTTCTACATAAGATTCATCACTCATTACTAAATACAACCCTGTTGGGTTAATTTCTAAATCATTATCATCATACAGTTTTTCAACATCATCATAATTAAAAATTATATGATTCATTCCATAATTACCACTATATATACCGCTTATTTTATAAGCACCTTCTAAAAATCTACCCGCTTCTAATATTCTAACCTTTATCTTTTTTCCTACTAAAACATCATTGTTTCTATACATTCTTTCTGAAAGCCTATTACTAATAAGTATTTCGTTTTCACCCGGCAATATTCCCTCTATGATTTTTTCTCCTAGTATATTATCTGATATAGTTTCAATGAAAAACAAACTATAACTATTATCATCTAAAATCAATTCACTCCCCATAACCATACTTGAAAAAGATAATTGTACTTTTTTAACACCAGAAATTTTTGAAAGTATCTCTATATCATTATCCGTAAAATAATCTGATTGATATTCAAATGGATCATCTTCTTCATCAAAATCAGATTGCTTATTAACTTCAATTACAAGAGGATTAACATTTTCATTCATTGTACTCGTAATATAATCTTTTACACCTTCACCTAATGATAACATTGTTATTACACTCATTATTCCAATTGAAGCCCCTAAAGATACTAATATATTTCTTGTAAATTTTTCCTTCATATTATTAAGCGCTAGTTTTATAGAAGAAAACAAACTTAAATTTTGTTTGTTCTTATTAATCTTTATTTTTTCTTCTGTATATTCAAGTTTTTCACTCCTAATTTCATCACTTATTATTTCTCCGTCATTAATAGTCACAACTCTGTTGCTAATTGACGCTACTAATTGAGAGTGGGTAACCATTATTATTAATTTTCCTTTTTTTGCAATAGTTCTTAATATTTCCAATATTTGTATACTAGTATTAGAATCTAGAGCACCAGTTGGTTCATCTGCAAGAATAATATCCGGATCATTTACTAACGCTCTAGCAATCGCAACTCTTTGTTTTTGACCACCGCTTAATTGATTAGGTTTTTTATATATTTGACTCTTTAATCCTAATTCATCTAATACTTCAGTTGCTCTTTTTATTCTTTTTTTTCTAGATGTATTAGATAAGGTCATAGCAATAGTAACATTATCTAATACACTTAGATGTGGAATCAAATTAAAACTCTGAAAAACAAAACCTATTTTATTTTTTCTATATTTATCTAATTCTTTTTCACTATATTTTTTTAGATTTTTACCATCTACAATTATATCACCTTGATAATCTGTATCAAGTCCACCTAACATATTCATTAAAGTACTTTTTCCGCTTCCACTTTCCCCTAATATAGATACTATTTCACCTTTTTCAAATTCTAAATTAACATTGGTTAACGCTCTAAAGTTATTATTTTTAGATATTTTATAATCTTTTTTTACATTTAATACCTTTAATATACTCATTACCGCTCTCCTCTCAAGACAACATTATAATTATACTATAATTATAACAAAATACACTATTTTATTTATTTAACATTATTATGAATTTTCTTCTAAAAAAAAATAAAAGAGTATTGTTTACCCTTCTATTTTATCAATCCTAGTATAATAATCAGGAACTTTCTTTAAATGAGCTAAAGCCATCTTTCCTGTTAATATTGGATTATCATTCGTTATATTAGTTTCATAATATTTTAAACCATGTTCCAATTCCTTATTTAGACCTAGTCTAAATTCATCAACAGTAAATTTTTCTTTTTCAAAATTAATACCTAGCATACGCGCTATTTCTGCAGCCTCTTCTGGAGCATATTCAGGCCTTGGTTCTCTAAACATAACATTCCTCCTTTTCATTAACTACTTTATTCTATGATTAATCTCTTAAAAATGTAACAATTTTATTATATATACTTTATATATGTATGATATAATCATCTTTGAGGTAGTAATTATATGAATTTTATTGGACAAATTATTGGATTTATTTTCCTAGGTATAGCTGTTTATAGTTTTCAATTCAAAGAAAAAGAAAAACTTATGAGATACAGAATATTATCAAGGATACTCGCAAGTATACATTATATATTAATAGGAGCATACGCTGGATTTATATCACAGTTTATTGAAACATTCGCTAATTTATTCGCTTATAAACTTGAAAACACAAAACAAACAAATAAAGTTGTTATGACATTTTTCATAATTTTATTTATTCTATTTGGAATAATAATATATCAAGACATTTATGATATATTACCAATAATAGTTGCTGTTGTAACAACAATTATTATATATACTAAAGGAACAGATTCAATTAGAACATCACAATTTTTTTTAGTTCCTTTATTCTTTATTTATAACATAGTTAATCTATCTTATGCTGGAATGATTACAGATGTATTGGTAATAATTTCTTGTACTCTTGGAAAAATAAAATTTGATAACAAAAAAAGGGTTTGAAAAATTCTTTTTTTTATGTGGTAACATTTTATTTTTCATAAGAGTATTATATATAAGGAGGTTTAATATGGAAACATTTAATAAATTAAATAATAGTCATCATACACATTCACATACACATGAATTTTTAACAACAACTACAATTGATGATAAACATAATCATCGTTTTGCAGGTATTAGTAGCGAGAGTATAAAGAAAAAAGATAATCATATACATCAAATATTAACAAACACTTCTTTTGATGATAATCATATCCATAAAGTGATTATAGAAACAGGGCCTGAAATAAAAACAAATGGTAAACATATTCACAATGTTAAAGGTATTACAACAATTGACGATAATCATGATCATAAATTTGATTTTACAACATTAGCTTCTTAAAACATAATTAATTCCTGTGTAGTCTGATATTTCTTTGTCAAGTGACACTACATCGCTTTTAGAAAGTTCACTATATTTTTTTTTGCCTGTAGCTTGTAGCGCTAATTTCATTTCTTCATTACACGACATTAAAAAGTTACATAAAGATTTAGCGGCTAAATCAATATCTAAATCTCCTTTGTTTTTGCCAGTATTCAAAGCTAATTGAGTAGGAGGTTCTTCTGGTAATGTTTTTACAGCTTGATTATGAACAGCCGCAAAAACTGCTATAGATCCTATATAAACAGCATCTGCACCAAGCGCTAATGCTTTAAGGAAATGTCCCGGACTTGTTAATCCACCTGTAATTATAAGATCAAATTTATCTTTTATATTTTTTTGTTCCAAATATTTAACAGTTCTAATTAGCGCATAGAGTGTTGGTAATCCTAAATTATCTTCTAATGTAGGAGGAGCCACTGCAGTGCCACCTTCTACACCATCAATTACAATAAAATCACATTTTGTACTAGTTATAACATCTAATTCTTTTTCTATAAAATCAGTTGCCGCTATTTTTATTCCTATTGGTACATCATATTTATTCTTTAATTTTTCAATTAATTTTTTTAAATCTTCTTGAGATTCTATACCTTTCATTCTAGCTTTAAACATTTTATCTTCATTTTCATTCATTCGCCAATCTTTTCTTAATTTCTCATCAATTTCATATGCATAAGTTGTTGATTCAACTGCACCACCCCAAGCCCCTTGTCCTAATTGGACTTCTATTGCATCTAATAAAGGTAGATCTTCTTCTTTCATAAGACAGGC
>SKJH01000087.1 GCA_007116005.1 Bacilli bacterium
AATTGGTATAATAACATTAGAATTCATAGTTCATTAAATTATGAAACCCCAGTTAATTATAAGTTATTAAACACTTAAAAGCTTTCGGATAAAAACTGTCTAAAAAAGTATTGACAATCCACCTCCTTTATAAACCTTTGCAAATAAAAACTCACATAAAGTGAGTTAAGATAGAAATTTACTTATTATTTTCCTATTTTACATTATTATAGCACTTGACAAGTGTTTTGTGTTACTTAAATTTTCCGATAAAAATCCGATGAATTTCCGATGAATTTCCGATGAAAAATCGACGGATTTCCGATGAAATTCCGATGAGTTTCCGATAAAATCTTTTTTTATGAAAACCTACTGATTAAAAATAGGTTAAAATAGCCTTAAAAATCAGACAAATGTGATATAATTTTAATATAAAATCAAATTATATTAAAAGTGACATTTATGACAGTTTGTTTAATGGGGGCAGTCTATATAAAAGTGACATTTTAGTATATCTGGAGGTACTATGGAAACTACAAATATATCAAAGATTAGAAGAGAAAAGATGCTAGATACTATAAATGAAATTAAAAAAAATATAACTGATGAAAAGACGTTAGTCAATCTATCAACGATTGAAAATGAATTAACAAAAAAGAAGTATGGATTAATATGGGAAGAACATGAAGAGAGAGTGGATAAAGAGTTAGAAACTCAAATACCAACATTTGAAGAAGTTAAGGATAAAGAAATAGTATCTGATGAAAATGAAAAGTTTAATTTTTTATTAGAAGGGGATAATCTTCATAGTTTATATCTCTTAGAAAAAACACATAAAGGTAAAATTGATGTTATTTATATAGATCCACCTTATAACACTGGAAACAATGACTTTATTTATAATGATAAACTAGTTGATAATGAAGATGGATATAGACATTCAAAATGGTTATCATTTATGGGCAACCGATTGAATATTGCTAAAAATTTACTATCAAAAGAAGGAATAATATTTATTTCGATTGATGAAAATGAAGTGGCGCAATTAAAATTATTGTGTGACGATATTTTTGGTGAAACTAATAGAATTTCTACACATCACGTTCAAGTTAGGTATGCCGAAAAATCTTTGGCCGATGGTAAGCCAGTTAAACCTGTTATGGAATATGTGCTAATATATGTTAAAGATTTAAATGAGGTAAAAATAAATCTTCCGAAGGAAGAATACACAGATTCAAGTTTTGTTTTTGAAATAAAAGAAAAGAGTTTGGGGACATCAATTAAAAATTTAGACCATACAGAAATGGTTGTTTTTAAACCTGGGGAATGGGAACTTCAAAGAAAAACTGAATCAAATATAAAATTATTAAAAGAAACATGGGTATCAGGGACGATTTATTCAAAAATGTCATATGGACAAGTAGTTAGAAAATATATTGAACCTAGATATACAAGTGATGGACTTGGTTGCTTATATAAGGTGATAGGACGTGGTGATGATGGATTGGGATTTAGATATTATGTTGGCCCAGCAAAGAAAGGGTCATCAAGATGCAAGATGTATTCGGGTATGCCTTTGTTAAGAGTTAAAGAAATAAATTCAATTGAAGGATCTCACAGAGATATACCAATATCTAATTTAATGAACTTTGCTCCAGATTTTGGTAATATTGTAAGTGAGGGTGGAGTGCCATTTAACAGTGGTAAAAAACCAGTTAAAATGTTGAAAGAATTAATCAACTATAGTAAAAATAAAAATGCAATTATACTAGACTTTTTCGCTGGTTCAGGAAGTACCTCGCAGGCTGTAATTGAACTAAATAAAGAAGATGGAGGAAATCGTAAATACATATTATGCACAAACAATGAAAACAAAATATGTGAAAATATAACTTTTCAAAGAATAAAAAATATAATAAAAGGATACGGAAAGAATAAACCGTTAGTGCATAATCTTAAATATTATAAAACTTCATACATTCCTAGAATAAACACCGAAAAAGATAATCTGCATAATAACCTTTTAATCAACATTAAAAACTTAATTCAATTAGAAAATGCTGTTAAAATTGATGATAAAAGAATAAGAGTTTATTTAGATGAAAAAGAACTAGATAAGTTTAGTTTTGATAAAGAAGCATTAATCGAATGTGATAAAGTTTATATTTCTTCAGACATTTTGCTTACTTTAGATCAAGAGAAAATATTCAAAGATAATAATATTGAAGTATATATAATTCCAGAGTACTATTTTAAAGAAGAAATATTGGAGGTGGCATAATGCAAGGAATAAATTTAAAAGAATTTCAAATAAATACAGTTAATAAATTATTAGATGCTACTTCTGTTGGTATTAAAAAAGAAGTGTTAGTACAAGCTCCCACAGGAAGTGGTAAAACAATTATATTACTTTCATATATCGAGGAATATCTAAATGAAAATGCTAATACTATATTTGTTTGGCTTACACCTGGTAAGGGTGATTTAGAGGAGCAGAGTCAAGAAAAAATGAGAAGATTTTTGCCTAATTTAGATACAAAAAATATTCAAGAAGTTTTATTGCAAGGTTTTGAAGCTAAAGATACAGCATTTATAAATTGGGAAACAATTACTAAAAAAGGTAATACAGCTTTAAAAGACGCTGAAAGAAAGAATCTTTTTGAGAGAGTTCGTGAAGCACACAATAATGGTTATAAATTTATTATTATAGTAGATGAAGAACATCTTAATAAAACTATTAAAGCCGAGACTATTATTGAATATATAAATCCAGAATACATAGTTAGAGTTAGTGCTACTACTAAAACTAATAAAGAAGCAGAAAACATTGTAATTGATGAATTAGAAGTTATTAACGCAGGATTAATTACTAGAGCATTATATATTAACGAAAATGTATATAATGAAAAAACATTGAGTAATGAACATGAATATTTACTCGAACTTGCAATTAATAAAAGAAAAGTAATAAAAGAAGGATATATGAAATTAAATGTTCAAGTAAATCCATTGATAATAATTCAAGTTCCAAGTAAATCAGATGATTTAATTAAACAAATCGAAACAATCCTTGATGAAAAAGGATATTCTTATGATAGAAAAAATTTATCAATATGGCTTTCTGATAGAAAAGAAAATATTGAAGATATTACTAATAATGAATCTAATCAATCTATACTTATAATGAAACAAGCAATATCAACAGGTTGGGATTGTCCTCGTGCTAAAATACTTGTTAAACTTCGTGATAATATGAGTGAAGATTTTGAAACACAAACTATAGGAAGAATTAGAAGAATGCCACAAGCACATCATTATGATAATGTTCTTTTAGATAATTGTTATTTATATACTTTTGATGAGAAATATGAACAAACAGTTAAACAAGAATTAGGAAAAAATGTTTATGATACTAAAGTAATATTTCTTAAGAATGAGTTTAAAAATTTTTCTTTAAAAAAATTAAGTTTTGATAGTAGTTTTGATGGATTTGATGAAAGGCAAACATTTAATATATTACATCAATATTTTATAGATAAGTATAAACTTACTACAAATAGCAAAAACAATAAAACAATATTAGAATCTAACGGATATAATTTTAAAGATAAAATTGAAAGTTATATAGTTCAAGATAAAATAATAAAAATTAACTCAAATGAACTAGAAAATGCAAATAGAATTAAAGTGGAGTCAACTGTTAATACTAGCAAGAA
>SKJH01000013.1 GCA_007116005.1 Bacilli bacterium
CTGTTTCTAAACGTTTAAGTGAATTATTACGATCAAATGTTAATTTTATACCACATACTAGAGGAATAGAAGTGGAAACCGCTATAAAAGAGATGAAAGACGGAGAAGTAGTAATGCTTGAAAACACAAGATTTGAAGATCTTGATGGTAAAAAAGAAAGTTCTAATAATGAAGAGTTAGGAAAATATTGGGCTTCTTTAGGAGATATTTTTATAAATGATGCATTTGGTACAGCTCATAGGGCACATGCTTCAAATGTTGGTGTAGGATCACTTTTACCTAATGGAATAGGATTCTTATTAAAAAAAGAATTGGATACATTAGGTGAAGCTATAGCAAACCCGAAAAGACCTTTAGTTGTTATATTAGGTGGTAGTAAAGTAAAAGATAAAATTGGTGTAATAGAAAATGCTGTAAAAATAGCAGATTATATATTAATAGGTGGTGGAATGTCCTATACATTTTTTAAAGCTTTAGGACATAATATAGGCACATCACTTTTAGATGAGGATAGTATAGATTTCTGTAAAAAGATCTATGAAGAAAATAAAGAAAAAATAATTTTACCAGTTGATATAGTGGTAGGTACCGCTTTAACTCCGGTTACTCCAACAAGGCTTGTTAGTATAAATCAAATTGGAAATAATGAGATGGGTTTAGACATTGGTGTATCAACTATTAACAATTATAAAAAAATATTGATGGATGCTAAAACAGTTATATGGAATGGACCAGTTGGAGTTTTTGAAATAGATAAATTTGCAATTGGAACAAGAAAAATAGCAGAAATTTTAGCAAATTTACGTGCAAAAGTAATAATTGGTGGTGGTGATAGCGCTGCTGCTGTTACAAAATTTGGGTTTAAAGATCGTTATACACATATTTCAACAGGTGGAGGGGCTTCTCTTGAAATGTTAGAAGGAAAAGAACTTCCGGGTATAAAAGTAATTGTAGATAGGTAATATGAAAAAAAACAAAAGAAACATATTAGTATTGATTATTACAATCTTTATAATACTAGTATATGTTTTTAAGAATGACTTCAATGATATTGTAAATATGCTTTTAAATGTGAATTTAGTATATCTTGGATTAGCGTTTGTAGTATTAATTATTTCTGATATATTTAAAAGTTTAAATATATATATATACGCAAAAAAATTTGATCCTAAATATAAATTTAGGGAAGCATACAAGTTGAATTTTATAACCCATTTTTTTAATGGTATTACCCCTTTTTTATCAGGTGGACAAGCTTATCAAATATACCATTTAAATAAAATGAATAATATACCTTATACAAAGGGGAGTATATTTGCGTTCCAAACCTTTTTTGTATATCAAACAGCTTTAGTAATTATAACCACTATAGCAATATTTATAAATAACTTTTATGATATACTACCTCTTGATTTGTTTTTAAAAAAGATAGTTTTTATAGGGTACAGCATAAATCTTGTTATCGCTATTATAATAACTCTTATTAATTTTGAAAAAAAGGGGAAAAGGTTTATCATTAATAAACTTTTTAGATTTTTAAACAGAATTAAATTAATTAAGAAAGTGACTGTTGATAGAGTTGATAGTTATGTTGGGGTTTTTAACAAATCTGTTCAACAAATAGAAGGCAATAATTTGTTATTATTAAAAGGAATAATATTTAATGTAATTGCAATGCTTTTAAATTTTTCTATTCCGTTAATCATATTATATGCTATAGAACCAAATCTAAATATACCTGTTTTAGCAGTTTTTATAGCAATGGGGTATATATTCATGGTATCTACATTTGTCCCTATTCCTGGTGGGACCGGTGGATTTGAATTTGGTTTCTTAACATTTTTTGGTTTTATAATTGGTGGGCCTATATTAAAAGCAGCTATGTTGTTATGGAGATTTGTTACATACTATATAGTACTTATAATAGGTTCTATTGTGTTTTTGGTTGATAGAAAAGAGTGATATTATGAAAATAGGATTATTTACTGATGCATATTCACCTTATATTAGTGGTGTAGTTACAAGTGTATTACTGTTAAAAAAAGCTTTAGAGGATATGGGACATACTGTTTATGTGGTAACTATAAATATGAATTCTAAAAAATATGAATATGATGAATTAGAAAAGGTTCTACGTGTACCCGGAATAAATTCTGGTGTTTATGATGGTGTAAAAGTGTCCGCGGTTTATCCACTAGGTGCTATTAGTAAAGTTAAAAAATGGAATTTAGATGTAATACACAGTCACACAGAGGGTAGTATTGGTACTTTTGCTAGAATTGTAAGTAAACAGTTTAATATACCAATTGTTCATACCTATCATACTATGTATGAAGATTATATTTATTTGATAAATAAAGGTTATTTTGATAAACCAGTAAAAAAAATAGTGGAATATTTAACCTTGTTTTATTGTGACAAAACAGTATCTGAGTTAATTGTTCCTACAAAAAAAGCATATGATTTGTTTAAAGAAAAATATAAATTAGACAGAAATATTCATATAGTTCCAACAGGGAATGATATAGAAAAATTCGATAAAAACAATTTCACAAAAAAACAAATATTTGATTTAAAGAAAAAAATCGGAATTTCACACGATGATTTTGTATTAATATGTATAAGCAGAATTTCACATGAAAAAAATATAGATTTTTTAATTGATACACATAAATTGTTAGTTAGAAAGAATAAAAAAATAAAATTATTAATAATTGGTGATGGTCCTGATTTTGATAGGTTAAAAAAGAAAGCATCAAGAGTAAATAATGGCAAATCAATTATATTTACAGGAAAAGTACCTTGGGACGATGTACCTTTATATTACCAAACAGGAGATGTTTTTGTAACAGCATCTAAAACTGAAACACAAGGCCTAACAGTTAATGAGGCGCTTTGTTCTTCATTGCCTGTTGTATGTATAGATGATGATAGTTTTAAATTATCAGTAATGGATGGGTTTAATGGATTCTTCTTTAAAAATAAAAAAGAATATCAAGATAATATATTAACTTTAATAAAAGAAAAAAAATTATATACACTTTTATCAAAACAAGCTAAAAATTCATCCTTAAAGTTTTCTACAAAATATTTTGGGGAAAACATATTAAATATATATAAAATGGCTGCTTTAAATAAAAGAAAAAATATAATAGAAAAAATTAAAGAACTAGTGGTTAAGGAGTGATGATGTGGATAAACTTTTTGTTGCTAATTTAAAAATGAATTTTACCAATGACGATGCTTCTAAATATAAAGAAGTTTTTGCTAATAAAAACTTTAATAATTTAGTTGTCTGTCCTTCTTTTGTTCATTTAAATTTAATGAAATCTGGTAGTTACATTCTTGGAAGTCAAGATGGATTTTATGAAGATATTGGACAATATACAAGTAATGTGTCATTTTTACAATTAAAAGACATTGGAGTGAAGTATTCTATAATAGGTCATAGTGAAACAAGGAAGTTTAACGGTGATACTACTAATGTTATAAATAAAAAAATAGCAGCTTCTTTAAGGAATAAAATTATTCCAATTGTATGTATAGGAGAGACTATAGAAGATAAGAAGTCTGGTAATACATTGAATGTAATAAAAAAAGAACTTAGTGAAATATTACAAGATATAA
>SKJH01000033.1 GCA_007116005.1 Bacilli bacterium
ACAGGGGTTACTTTACCATTTTTAAGTTATGGAGGATCTAGTTTATTAATAACCTTAGTTAGTATAGGTATAATTTTAAATATAAGTAGATATCAGGAAGAGAGGTTGAAATAATTTAGGTGTTTATAATTTCTTCAATTTGGCATATATTAAATAAATTGTAAATATACATAGATAATAATTAAATTATGGTTAAGCAGAATATCGTTTTGTATGAAACTATATACAAAATTAATATTATTATGATTTGCTTTCTAACACATATTTTATATGATTGCTGTTAGAAGGGGGATTGTGATAATATGCTTAATGTAGAATTAGAAAAATATATTGAATCAATATTTGGTAGTATTATGCATATTGATGAGTTTGGTAATGAATATTGGGAAGCAAGAGAATTGTAGAAAGAATTAGATTATAGAGAATGGAAATTTTTTGAGAAGATAGTTAATAAAGCTCAAATAGCATGCGGTAATAGTAACAATGATGTTAATTACCATTTTGTAGTATACTCCAAAATGGTCAGAACTGGTGATTCAATAAGACCAATAATAGATTACAGATTATCTAGATATGCGTGCTATTTAATTGTACAAAATGGCAATTCGAATAATAAGAATATTGCGTTAGGGCAGACCTACTTTGCGGTTCAAACTAGAAACCAAGAGCTTACTGAAGAAGAATATAAAAAATTGTCTGAAGATGAGAAAAGGTTATATCGAAGAAAACAAATTAAAGATGGAAATTATCTTTTGAATAAAACGGCTGCCAATGCAGGTGTTAGGAATTTTGATAAATTTCATAATTTTGTATATAGAGGGCTATATAATGGCGAAACAGCAGATGATATAGCAAAAAGAAAAGGACTAAGGTACAGAGAAGATATATTAGATAACATGGGGAGTAGCGAGTTGATTGCTAATTCATTTAGAATATCACAAACGGAACAAAGTCTTCAAACAACAATATAAATAAAGAGTCAGCGGCAAATAAGACACATTTTAAAATAGGTAGAGATATCAGAGAAGTAATAAATAAAAATGGTGGAACAATGCCGGAGGATTTGCCAACTCCAAATAAAAGTTTAAAGGAGTTAGAAAAAGAAGAAAATTGGAAAAATTGGTACTTTATAAAAAATTTTAATCCATAATAAAATATAGTATAATTGATTTGCATTTGGCATTGATGGTAAAGGTAAATAAATACTACACTCAAAGTTGTCGTAATAATTTTATTTTTTGTCGAAAGAGTTCTGCCTTGGATTTGTTACCCTAAAAAAACATTAAAGAGTGTGACAGGGGTAACTTTCCCGTTTTTAAGTTATTGTAGATCTAATCTATTAATAATATTAGTTAGTATAGGTATAATTTTAAATATAAAAAAGTATCAGGAGGAGAAAAGTAAATAAATTTAAATAGTAATAAAAACACCTTAACTTTAATAAACAATATTTTTTTGATTTTACCGAATTTAAAACATATGTTATAATAAAAAATATTTATAAAACAATCTTATAGGAGGTAAAAGTGAAGAAAATATTGTTGATTTTGATTCTTTTTTCTCTTAATATAATAATTGTTGAAGCTGATTCAATTTGGCAAATTCAAAGACATTATCAAAAAGTACAGTTAAATTGGCGTGATATGCCTTATCAAATTACTGAAGCACAATTAAAAGGTAATTTTTATGAGCATTATTTAAATCATTGGAGAGAAGCTGGTAATTTTATTATTGAAAATAATAGAATTACGGGAACAGATTTTCATCTTGAATATTTTTCTAAAAATGAAACTATTAATTCTAATAATTTTAGGTTAGAATACAAAACTGGTATACGAAATATGTTCAGACAAAATAAATGGGATAAAGGTGGAAACTTTACGATTGCTCGTCCAGACTCAACTTTTCTTGATTCTTTTAGTGATTCAGCACATGTAACATTAGAAGTGGTTTATAACGGGATATTTGAAACTCCTCATTCAATTAGAGGCAATTTTACGGAAACATATTATAATCTTGTTTGCGAACAGGTATCACCAGGACCTATTACACCAGGAGCAAGAACTCCGACCCCAAGATGTGAGTGGATAAGAACCAGGGTTTATAGTGGTGATTTTTTAGCAGTTACGGAGGATGTTTTATCGGCACTTCCTACCACTAAAGAAGGACTAGCGAATTTAACTGATCGTGAAGGGTTAACGCCTTTTTCAATTGCGTTAATAAGTGCTGCTTCAGTGGCTTTAGCAAGTTATATATTTAAGAAGAAAATAAAAATTAAAGGAAACCCGAATGTTTTAGATGGACATGCAGTCAATAAAAAAGGACAAGTTTATTATAAACCGCCTTGGGAGGAAGCCGGACCATATTGGATGGATCGTGATGAATTTTTAAAAACAAGAAAAATGGAAAAGTCCGGTAAAGTTTGGTCGGAATATGGCTGGACTGATAAAAAAGATTTGATTGAATTACGGGAACAAAGGCGCCTACAAAAATTATCGCAGCAAAGACTTTATGAACAAAGGTTAAAAGCACAACAAGAAAGAAGAGAATATTTAAAAAGACAAAGTGAACTTTATAAAAAATATATTCAGGGAAGTTTTGATGAATGCTTAAAAGATTTAGTGATTCACCCAGACGAAATTGAAATATCAAATATATTTCGTAAACAAGCTATTGAAATCAAACAAAGGCCAATAATAGAAAGAATGAATGTCGAACAACAAAACTATGAAAGAATGATGCAGCGAATTGAAGTTATTGACCGTATTGAATTACCTGTTAAAGTAGTTCAAAAAGTATGTGATGTTACCATAAAAAAAATTGCTCCTAAACCTCTTAAAATAGGTTATACTATAACAAAAAATATTGCTAGTGAATTAGCAAAAACACCAACAACACCAATTAAAGCATTGGGACGAGGTGGTGGTAAATCTGTGTATGATATTGGGGTATCTAATTTTAAAAAGGCTCGATTTAAACAATGGGGGCTTCAAAAAAATGGAACTATTCGCAACTTTGGCATTAATTATTCGGCAGATTTATCTACTAGTATAGCCAAAGATGTTGTTTTTGAACAAAAAGTTAAAGACGTTGGTGAAAAATCAGCACTTGAATTTGGTGGTCAAATATTAGATTCATATTATAACATAAAAAAAATATAACTTTAAGACTTATCAAATAAAAAAGGAGGAAAAATGATAGAAATTAAAACTGAACACTTAGCGGTTTTATCTG
Organism: Bacilli bacterium; assembly: GCA_007116005.1. GTDB lineage: Bacteria > Bacillota_I > Bacilli_A > RF39 > UBA660 > SKJH01. The sequence continues at coordinate 3,235 of SKJH01000033.1, forward strand.
AAATTGTTCCAGAAAAAACCAATATTTCAATTTTAAATCAAGAAGTTGAACAATTAGAAGAACATATAACGGAAATGAAACAAGCTAAAATCATTGATGAATATGGAGAAATTACTGAAAAATATCAACCAATAATTGAACATTTAGCAAAAACAACGCAAATAGTTGATATTAGTTATATTGGTCGTTATTATCCTTTTCAACATGCTTTACATTATTATCAAGATAAAGTATTGTCGGTGTTTAGTGTTGGTGATATTATACAAATTGAAGATGCTAGTGATGAAATTGGGTTTGAATTACTTGAAAATTATTTTGGTCGTAGTGGCATACATCAAGGTGTTTGTATTGAAACAAATAAAAATGAGGCCTTAATTTTAGCGGCTATATTTGATATTCAAAGAAAGTATAATATGTATGCTCTATTAAAAGAAGATGAAACACAGTCTTTTAGATCTATTAAAAAAGAAGATATTAAAAAGTTTATTGAAAATTCTCATCAACCAAGTTGGCAATGGCTAACTAATATTGTAAAAAAACAAACAGACCACAAAAAAGTTAATTTTCAAGATGATATGAGCAACTTGATAAATAAAGGTCATGTAATTGAGAGAAATCCTGGTGAGTATAGTTTGGGAACAGAATTAAATAAAGTTGTTAATGGAGCTTATGAGGTTCAAAACTTATTAAATACTACCGTTATTAATGAAGATGAGCAAGTGATTTATAATGAAATGATTGTTTTTCAATTTGGTAGTAGTGATTTTTTACTTTTTGAATATCTTAATGAAAAAGCGACATTTATTTCTATTTCTAGCGACGGAATATTAAATTACCTAGAAGATTTATTGAAAAATAAAGGTTCTATAAAAAAAGGAAGTGTATAAATGAAAAAATGTCCACTATGTCAAAAAGATATCAGCCTTTTAGCTAGCAAATGTCGTTTTTGTGATGCTGATTTAAATAATGTTCAAACATCATCAAAACAAAAAGACTCTCTAATATCTGAAGAAAAAACATTAAAAAAAGAAAAAGAACTTCTAATAAATAATTCTCAAAAAAACAAACAGGTTTATACCCCAAAAAAAATAAAGTTGTCATTAAAAATTATAATTGGTTTTATATTGATTTTTTTGGGGGTTTTTATTTATTTGAAAATTCAGCCAACCAAAATTAAAGATGTTGATGCATTTTTTCAATTAAATAAAAGTGAAATTATTAAAATATTAGGCGAACCAAAAATACTTGATGGTTATTTATATGAGTACGAAGAAGATGGATTGCGTTTTATATTTGATGATCAACAAGTTACGGCAATTATTTTATTTACCGATAATTATTATTATCAGAACACTAAAACAGGGATGAGATTTGATCAAATAAAAACAATATTGGGCAATCCTTTATATGAGGGATATGATGAGCAAACAGAAATGGATATTCTTGTTTATCAGTTTGATAAAATAGAGGCCTATTATTATCAACAATCTAATTATCAAACGGTTGATTTTATATCTATAATTAACAAAACTAGAATAAGTGATTAATAGCTCTTTCTTGGATTTTATTGTTTTTAACTTATGTAGGTTATAGTTTATTAATAACCTTAGTTAGTATAGGTATAATTTTAAATATAAGTAGACACCAAAAAGAAATTTTATGATATACTTATAATATAAGGGCGGAGATGTTTATGAAGTATCATTTTATTGGAATAAAAGGTTCGGGGATGAGTGCTTTAGCACAAATTATGCATGATTTAGGATATGAGGTACAGGGGTCTGATGTTTCACATCATTTGTTTACTCAGGATGCATTAGAGGCAAGAGGTATTGAAATCCTGGATTTTGATGAATCAAATATTGAAAAAGATATGATTGTTGTGATTGGCGCAGCATTTGATGATAATAATATTGAGGTTAAAAAGACTATTGAATTAGGTGTGAAAAAGTATACATATTTTGAATTTTTAGCAGAGTTAATTGAACAATATGAAAGTCTATCTGTATGTGGTTGTCATGGTAAAACAACTACTACAGCATTGTTAAGCCATGTATTAAACAATATAGAAGGTACTAATTATTTAATTGGTGATGGAACTGGTCATGCTAAAAAGAAAAACAAATATTTTATGATGGAAGCTTGTGAATACAAAAGGAATTTCCTACATTATTTTCCTAAATATATTATAATGACTAATATAGAACTCGATCATGTAGATTATTATAAAGATTTAAATGATTTAAAAGATGCATATACGGAGTTTGGTACCCATTGTAAGAAGTTAATAATTGCATGTGGTGATGATGAAAATATAAGAAGTTTAGATATAGATAAAGTTATTATATATTATGGTTTTAATGAAGATAATGATGTTGTAGCAAAAAATGTTGTTTTAGATGATAAAGGTTCTTCGTTTGACGTTTATTATAAAGGTAAACATTTGGGATATTTTGATATTCCTTTATATGGCAAACATATGATTCTTAATACATTAAGTGTTATAACTTTTGCATACTTAAGAGATTTGGATATGGATTTGGTGAAAAAATCAATAAAAACTTTTAAAGGTGCAAAGAGAAGATTTAAAGAAAATGTAATAAATGATATAATAACTATAGATGATTATGCGCATCACCCTACAGAGGTTAAAGTAACAATTAAGGCTGCTAGACAGAAATATCCTAACAAAGAAATTATATCAGTTTTCCTTGAAAACACATTTTCAAGGACAGCACTACTTTATAAGGATTTTGCAGCAGCTTTAAATCTTTCTTATAAATCGTATGTTACAGATATATTTAGTGATAGAGAAAAACAAGAGGAATATCCAAATGTAACACCCAAATTAATAACAGATTTACTTAATAATGGTGAGCATCTTAAAATAGGAACATTTGATCAATTAATTGATTCATCAAATTATGAATGTATAAAGCCTCTATTAGAACATAAGGATGCGGTAGTCATATTTATGGGATGTAAAGAAGTTTACTACCTAAAAGAAAAATTTGAAAGTGCTTTAGGAGGAGTGAAGAAATGATTAAAGGTACAAAAACAGAACAAAACTTACTTAAAGCTTTCGCTGGAGAAAGTCAAGCTAGAAACAGATATAGTATGTATGCTAGTATAGCAAAAAAAGAAGGATTTGAAAAAATAGCGGAAGTTTTTCAAACAACAGCAGCTAATGAATATCAACATGCTAAATTATTTTTTAGAAAATTAGAGGGTGGCCCATGTGAGATAACTGCAACTTATCCTGCAGGTAATCAAGGTACTACTTTAGAAAATTTAGAGTATGCAGCTGAAGGAGAAGGGGAAGAAGCAGAAATTATATATCCTGAGTTTGCGCGTATTGCTAAAGAAGAAGGATTCGATGATATATCAGATTTATTTAATGGTATTGCTACAATAGAAGCACATCATCAAGAAAGATATAAAATTTTATATAGTTTAGTGAAAGATTATAATTTTTTCAACAGAGTTGATGAAATAGAGTGGGAATGTAGAGAGTGTGGTTACCTTCACAAAGGAAAAACACCACCAAATGTGTGTCCGGTATGTGATCATCCACAAGGATTTTATCAAATAAAATTAGACTTGTTTTAAGAACCTTTTGGTTCTTTTTTTTTTTTTACTACATATAATTTAATATACAAATAAAAAAGGGAGGATAATAATGGAAACACTAAAAGTTTCATCAAAATCAAATCCAAATTCAGTTGCAGGAGCTTTAGCTAATGTATTTAGGGAAAAAGGAGTTGTAGAAATACAAGCTATAGGAGCAGGAGCATTAAATCAGGCAATCAAAGCGATTGCTATAGCAAGAGGATTTATTGCGCCAAGTGGTAAAAATATGGTTTGTATACCGGCTTTCTCCGATATTGTTATAGATGGAGAAGAAAGAACTGCCATAAAATTGATTGTTGAATCCAAATAAAAACAAAAGGAATTAGTTATATAATTCCTTTTTTAATATATTAATATTTTTATATGATAAAGATATATAATCTTCTCCATTTGCCTTTTCTTCTGTTGATATAGTAGTTAATGGGTGGAAATATAATTTTTCAATTTCCATTTCTTCAAGTAATTGTTCAACATCTTCGTTTAGAACATCTGTTTCAAGCGTTATAATATGTTTAATATTATGTTTTTTAATAATCTCTTTTGCATCGTTTAATCTTCTGTTAGTAAGATTTTCATTATCTTCTAAAGATATTACATTCAATCTATATTTTTCTAAAAACTTAAATAGATCATTGGATACTAATAAGTATTCTTTATCTGCATTTTCGACAGTTAATTTTATTTCAGCGTCTATTTCAGATACTTTTATTTTTAATTCTTCATAATTATCATCAATTTGTTTTCTTAAATAACTGCTAGAAATATATTCTTTCATACCATTCTTAATGTTTAAACATAACATTAAGAAGTTTGAAGGATTAATCCACAATTCTTCAATGGTAGATTTATATTCCATTCCCATTGTGGCATCAACTATTTTTAGCCTTCTATTGTTATTTAACATTTTAACAGCATAATTTCTTTCTTTACTTAGTCCTGTATATACAAATAAATCACCTTTGCTATAGTCACTTAATAATTTGTCAGATAAAGCAATAACCTCATTAGGGTAAATACTTAACACAGTACTGTTTTCACCATATAATCTTGTTGTAATAAATTCTATAGGATATGTACTAGTATAAATTGTTATATTTTCCATAGTGTCTATATTAAATGAACATCCAGTAAAAATAATAGAAATAATAAGTAAATATAAAATTTTTTTCATGAATCCTCCTTAAGGGACAGGATCATAACCTTTGGTACCCCAAGGGTTACACCTTAATATTCTTTTTAAACTTAACCAAGATCCTTTTATAAAACCATACTTATTTAATGCCTCAATCGCATAATTTGAACAGGTAGGTGTATGTCTACATGCATTATGCCAAGGACCTGGAATAATTTGATATAATTTTATTAATTTAATTGATATAAAACTCATACAACCACCTATATTATATTTTATTATATTTTATAGAAAAAGTAAAACTAAATATGCATAAAATATTAATTACAAAATATTTTATATAAATGGTATAATTAAATTAGGTGATAAAAAATGAAAATATTAGAAGAGTTAGAAATAAAACCTAGGGATATTGATTTATTTAAAAGAGCTTTCTTTCATACTTCATATTGTAATGAAAACAATATAGAGGAAAGTTATGAGAGGCTTGAATTTTTAGGAGATAAAGTAATTGATTTAATTATTAGTGAATATTTATTTAGACATCAATATATTGAGGAAGGGTCTATGACGAAAATTAGAGCAGCATATGTTTGTGAAAATGCATTATATGAGTATGCTTTAAATTTAAAATTTAATGAATATGTAAAAGTAGGCAAAGGAGAAGAATTATCAGGTGGAAAATTAAAGAAAACCATCCTAGCAGATGTTTTTGAAGCGTTTGTTGGAGCGTTATATATTGATCAAGGCTTAAATGCCGCGAAAAAATTTATAAATAAAATTATAATTTCTAGAATAGAAGATAATAGTGAGTTTTTTAATGACTATAAATCTATGCTACAAGAACTCGTTCAAACTGATAAAAAATCAGTTGAATATATTGTTAAAAATGAAGAGGGACCATCTCATAACAAGGTTTTTACTATTGATGTAATTGTTGATAATATAGTTTTTGGAAAGGGTGTTGCAGGTACAAAAAAAGAAGCTGAACAAAAGGCGGCTAAATCTGCATTAGAAAAACAAGCAAAGAGAGAATAGCAATATTTATATAAATAGCGCTTATTATATAATATATTTTTATAACGCTAACACCAATACATATTGGTGTTTTTTCTTGTGTTAAACCATTAAATATAGTATAATTTCTTATGTTAGTAGGTGACGTTATGTATTTAAAACAGATAAAAATGTATGGATTTAAATCGTTTGCAGATAAAATAAATATAGATTTTGAACCTGATATTACAGGTGTTGTAGGACCTAATGGTAGTGGTAAAAGTAATATAGTAGATGCTGTAAAATGGGTTCTTGGAGAACAATCAGTAAAATCTCTTCGTGGTGGAACTTCTATGACGGATGTAATATTTTCAGGGAGCAAATCTAGAAATTCAGCTTCTAGAGCATCCGTTACTTTAGTGTTTGATAATTCTGATGGTGCTCTTAAAATTGATTATAATGATGTATCTATTAAAAGGGTTGTATATAGAGATGGTGAAAATGAATATTATTTAAACGGTGAAAAATGTAGGTTAAAAGATATATTAAATTTAATAATGGATAGTGGTACAGGAAGAGAGTCTTTTAATATTATATCTCAAGGTGATATAGCAAATGTTTTAAGTTCTAAACCAGAAGATAGACGGGTTATATTTGAAAGTGCTGCAGGTGTATTAAAATATAAAAAGAGAAAAGAAGATGCTATAAGGAAATTAGAGAAAACTCATAATAATATAGAAAGAGTTAACGATATAATAAATGAGTTAGAAAATCAAGTTGGCCCACTAAAAGAACAAAGTGAGAAATCAAAAATATATTTGGCTACTAAAGATGAATTAGAAAATATAGAAGTCTCATTAATAGTAAGTGATATAGAAAGATTAAATAATGAAGGGGATACAATTAAAATTGATATACAATCTATTAATGATGAAGTGTTATCTATGTCTACTGATGTTAGCAAAGAAAATTCAATTTTAGAAGGTAAAAAGTTAGAATTAGAAAAATTAACTGATGAATTAAAAATTAAACAACAAGAATTACTTAATCAAACGACTTTAGTTGAAAAATTAAATAGTGAAAAATTGATTATAACGGAGAGAAAAAAGTATGAAGTAGAGGATGTTAAATTACATAACAATATACTTAGTTTAAAAGAACAAGAATTAACTTTAGAAAATACTATTGATAGTATAAAAAAAGATATTGAAGATATAAAGGTAAACATTAATTTAATAAATATAAAAAAAGAAGAATTAAAAAAACATTTAGATAGTGATAAAACAGAGCTAGAAAATGTAAGTAATGAATTAAACGAAAAACTTAGAAGAAAAACAAATATAGAATATAAAATAAATATTTTAGAAAATACTATTGAAAATAATAGTGATTTACCATATGCAGTTAAAAGTGTTCTTAATAACCCAAGATTAGATGGTGTTCATAATGTAATAGGAAAACTTATTGATTTTTCTGATACATATACTACTGCAATAGATATCTCACTTGGGGCTTCTTCTAATTTTATAGTTGTTGATAATGAAGAATCAGCGAAAAGAGCTATACTGTATTTAAAAGAAGGGAATTTAGGTAGAGCAACTTTTTTTCCTATTTCTAAAATAAAAAGAAGAATTATAGATGAAGATTCTTATAATTTAATTAAAAATCATAAAGGGTTTAAAGATATAGCGTCAAATTTAGTGGAATATGATAAAAAATATGAAAATATTATAATGAATCAGCTAGGTAATGTTTTAGTAGTTGATAATATTGATTCTGCTAATGAAATAAGTAGAATTATAAATCAAAAGTATAAAATAGTAACATTGGGTGGTGAACTACTACATGTGGGTGGTTCAATATCAGGTGGAAAAAAAAAAAAAAATAATAGTGTGATTTTAGATAAAATGGATCTTGATAAAAATTTAAGAGAAATTGAAGTAATACAAAAAGATATAGTCTATTTAGAATCTAAGGTGGCAAGTTTAACTAATAATATAAAAAGTGATGAAACAAAATATTATGAATTAAGATCAAAACAATTATCACTTCAAGAAATTGTTGCTACAAAAGTAAATATAAAGAATGACTATAAAAAAGAGTTAGATAATATTTTAACAAATATTAACAGTACTAATAATATATTAAATAATAACTTAAGTGAAGAAGAAGATAATGTATTAAAAAAATATTTTGATGCACAAAAAAACAAAGAAGTTATATTAAAAGAAATAACAAATTTAAACACTAAAATAGATGAATATAAAGAAAATATAAATAATATTGAAAGGGATATAAAGTTATCCAATTCATTATTTAATAAGAAAAATAAAGAATTAAAAGATTTAGAAATTAGATTAACAAAAATTGATGTTACTTTAGATAACCTGCTCAACTTTTTAAATGAAGACTACAATATGACTTTTGAAAAAGCTAAAAAAGATTATGTATTAATGCTTGAAAATGATATTGCAAGAAAAAAGGTAAATGAATTAAAAAAAGTAATAAAGGATTTAGGAGTTATAAATTTAAATGCTATAGATGAGTATGATAAAATAAGTGATAGATATGAATTTTTAACTAATCAAAAAACTGATTTATATAAAGCTGAGAATGCTTTACTTGATATTATAAAAGAAATGGATATTGTAATGGAAAATAACTTTTCTGATACATTTAAATTAATTCAAAGTGAATTTAAGAATGTATTTAAAGAATTGTTTAAAGGTGGAGATGCAGAATTGAGGCTAACTGATCCAGATAATTTATTAGAAACAGGCATTGATATAATTGCGCATCCCCCAGGTAAAAAATTACAACATATTTCTCTATTAAGTGGGGGAGAGAAAGCACTTACAGCAATATCTTTATTGTTCTCAATATTAAGAATTAAACCAGTTCCATTTTGTCTTTTGGATGAAGTTGAAGCACCACTAGATGAGGTTAATGTAGATAATTTTGGTATGTTTTTAAAGAAATTTAGAGAAAACACTCAATTTATAGTAATAACTCATAAGAAAAAAACAATGGAGTATGCAGATGTTTTATATGGTGTAACAATGCAGGAATCTGGTGTATCTAAATTAGTTAGTGTTAGGTTAGATGAAATTAAATAAAAACACAATGCTTATATTGAACGCATTGTGTTTTCTCCATTAAATGGATCAGTTTTGTCAATTCTTTCAAAGAATAATATTCCGTTTAAGTGATCAATTTCATGTTGAAACGCTATTGATAGTTCTTCTCTCGCGCGTATTTTAATAGGTTCTCCTAATTCGTTAAAACCTTCAATAGTAATTCTGGCATGTCTTGGAACAATACCAGGAACCTCTCTGTTAACACTTAAGCATCCTTCTCCTAGTTCAGCATAAATCATTTCTTCTGAGTGACTTACAACCTTTGGATTTACTACTATATAATTTTTAAATTTTTGTGGATCATGTTCACCAGTGGGTAATTCTTCTACTATAACAAAATACCTTTTGGGAATACCAAGCTGTATAGCCGCTAACCCCATTCCCGGTCTGAATTTTTCGTTCTCTAGATTTTCTTCTAATTGACTATTAGTTAAATATTCTATTGAATTATTTATTATATTTATATCTTTTTCTGTTAGCGGGAATTTAACTTCTTTACTAACACATTTTAATCTTTTATCTTTTTCATCTAATATTTCATTTAGCTTCAACATACTAATCACTTCCCAACTAATAGTATTCTATCATAAAATCAAGTAAAAAAGAAAGTTTTCACTTTCTTTTTTATTATTACATAATACCTCTAGTAGTTCCAGCGGCACCAATTATTATTACTAACAAGATGAATAATACTAATATGAAGGCAAATCCTCCGCCTATGCCTGTTGCTGGTGCAGGGCATACTGGTTGACATACTGGCTGTGGTGGTGGGCAGCAATATGGATTAGCATAGCTATACCCAACGTTGTGTCCTTGATAATACATAATACACTCCTCCTTTTTTATTTCTAATATAATGTATTACATTTTTTTATAATGCGTTATATTAATAACCTAAAATTGTATTAATTACAGTCTATAAAAATATTAATATAATTGAAATATATGTTATTTCACTATATTTGATGTAAATTTAACTACTTTAAAAGT
>SKJH01000038.1 GCA_007116005.1 Bacilli bacterium
ATAATAAGTGGAGGGAACGGGACTGCAGAAAGCCCCTATGTTATAAGAGGATAAAGTTTATATTATATATAGTTAGTATATTTTGTGTTATGTTTTATATTATAATAATGTTGAAAGGAAATAAAAATGGGACAATTTATACATAACTTTTTTGACTTTTTAGTAAACTTATTAGCATCTTTAGGACCAATTATAGGTATATTAATCATAATATTAGAATCTATTATACCCATATTACCTTTAGGTGCTTTTATAGCATTAAACATGCTTGCTTTTGGAACTTTTTTTGGTTTTTTTATATCTTGGCTTGCAACATGTTTTGGTTGTATCTTATCTTATTACATTTTTAAAAAAGGATTTAGTGATAAACTATATAATAATATAAAAGAAAATGGAAAAACAAAAAAAATCTTGAATGTTATAAAAAAATTATCATTTTCAAAATTAGTATTATTAATGGCTATGCCATTTACTCCGGCTTTTTTAGTAAATATTACAGCAGGATTATCACAAATGAATTTCACTAAATTTGTTTGTGCAGTTTTATTGTCAAAAATATTTATAATATATTTTTGGGGATATGTAGGAACTTCTATAATTGAAAGTGTTACAGATGTTATAACTTTATTAAGAATTTTTGGTTTACTTATAATTGCATATTTTATATCTAAGTTAATACAAAAAAAAATTAATATAAGGGAGTGAATATATGGAATATTTAATAATTGGAATATTAATTATATTAGTAATATTAGTAACAATTTCGTTATTTAAAAATATAAACGAAGGTAATATTACTGAAAGATTAGGTAGATTTGAAACAAATATAACAAAAGAAATTGGTGAATTTAAATCCAGTTTTAGTAGAACTTTAACACAAGATTTTGAAAGTTTAAATAATAAAATTGAAGAAAGATTAAGAATTATAAATGAAAGAGTTAATCAAAGGTTAGATGAAAATTTTGAAAAAAGTAATAAAACATTTATGTCAGTATTAGAAAGATTATCTAAAATAGATGAAGCGCAGAAAAAAATTGACATTTTATCAAAAGATATTGTATCGTTACAAGGTATATTAACTGATAAAAAAAGTAGAGGTACTTTTGGTGAAGTTAGTTTAAAACATATTTTATCAAATATATTTGGTGAAAATAATACAAAGATTTTTGATTTACAGCATAAATTTAATAATGGTACAATAGTAGATGCAGTTATATATGCACCAGATCCTCTTGGTATAATTGCTATTGATTCAAAATTCCCCCTTGAAAATTATCAAAATATGGTTGATAAAAACATATCAAAAATAGAGCGCGAAACATATGAAAAGAGGTTTAAATTAGATGTGAAAAAACATATTGATGATATATCAAATAAATATATTATTCCTGATGTAACCTCTGATCAGGCATTTATGTTTTTACCAGCAGAAGCATTGTTTGCAGAAATTAATGCATATCATCAAGATATTATTGATTATGCATACAAAAAAAGAGTATGGATAACATCTCCAACTACGTTAATGTCAATGCTAACAGTTGTACAAGCTGTTATAAAAAATACTGAAAGAGATAAATATGCTTTAATTATACAAAAAGAATTACAAGGATTAAGTATTGAATTTGGAAGATATAAAGAAAGATGGATTTCTCTATCAAGAAGTATTGAAAAAGTAACAAAAGATGTAAGAGATGTAAATATAACAACAGAAAAAATAAGTGATAAATTTGATTCTATAAATAGGGTTGAAGTAGAAAAGTTTATTGATATAAAAGAAAAAAACGAAGAATAATAATCTTCATTTTTTTTATAAGAATAATAATGATATTAACCCGACCCCTAAACAGTAATATACAAAATATATTAATTTACCTTTTAGTACAATATTTCTAAACCATATTAATGAATAATATGTAACTATACCCGCTACTATCATTCCAAATATATAAGGTAGTATTAAATGCTCAATTTCTGGTGTTTTTAAAAAGTCATGTACTCCTAAAATCATAGCAGCGATACTAACAGGAAGATAAAGCATAAAACTGAATTTAAATGCTGTATCACGTTTTAAGTCTCTAAACATTCCTCCTACAATAGTTGCACCGCTTCTGCTTACTCCTGGTATTAATGATAATACTTGATATAAACCAATAATAAGTGCGTCCTTAATTGTTATTTTCTTTTCAGATTTTTTTCCTTTAGATTTTCTTATTATATAAAGTAGACCAGCTGTCATTAATAACGCTACACCAACAGTTTTAGGATTACTTATGCTTTCAATACTATTTTTAAAAAGAAATCCCGCTATTGCTGTAGGTATTGTTGCTATTATTATTAACAATCCATAATTGAAATTATCTTTATAATCTTTTTTCTTTGTTTTTATATAAAGAAAAAAATCATTAAATATTTCCATAATATCTTTTCTGTAAAAATAAGCTATCGCAACAAAACTACCAAAATTAACAATTATTTCAAAATTTAAATCATATAAAAATTCTAATTGTAGAATTTCTCTAAAAATTATCAGGTGCCCACTTGAAGATACTGGTATTGGTTCAGTAAACCCTTGAATTATACCGAGAAAAATATATCTAATTAAATCCATAAATTCACCTCAGTATAATTATATACTAAAATCATATAATAATAAATAGAATTTAATAGGTGATGTGAATGTTTGTCAGAATTTTAATTTTTTTAATAGGTTTTGGTCTAACTTTAATAGGAAGTATATATATAATATTATATATGAATTTAATGACAATTGGGTATAGTTTTAAAGAATATGTAAATTTTATTATTAGAAGGCACGAATGTATTTATTCATTAGTAGGGTTTATACTAATGACGATAGTTATATTCACAGGAGGAAAATATGAAATACGTATATGATATATTATTGAATTTTAATGAATTTTTCTATTATTTTTTTGAATGGAGAGAAAATGACTATATTGAACATATTAAAAGAATACCGTTTGTAAAATTATCTAACAAAGATTTTAAGAATATCAAAAATCACAAAATAGTAACAAATAAGGATTTTCTTGATAAAATAAAGAATGTATCAGAAGTTTATCAAAACAAAAATATTAAATTAATAGAATATGCATGTGTTTTTACTGATGGTAATGAAATAATAGGGATTGAATTTAATAATAAGGGTTTTTCTATTATGAAAAGTGATCTTTTGTTAGATGAAGCTTATGAATTATTAGAATTAGGAAAAAAATCAAATGGTTATGAAATGAAGTATGAAATAATAAGTAGAGATGAAAATGAAAGAATCAATACTAGATATGAGCAAGAAAAAATACTTTTTTTAAATAGAGAAATAAAATTATTATATAAAGATCAACAATTAAATAAATTAAAATATTTATATTATGAGTGTTTTAATAACACACATGATGACATAGAATATATATATAATAAATTTATTTTATTTATAAATACAGAGTGGTCTTTTAACCATAAAAAACTATATGAGTTGTTAAAATTAACTTATACAAATAACAAATAGTTGACAAAAAAAACAAAATTTGTTATTATTCCATCAAGACGTTGAAGAGAGAAGTAATATAAGAAACTGTTTAAAGTGAGCTTGGTATAGTGGA
>SKJH01000101.1 GCA_007116005.1 Bacilli bacterium
GAATTATATTTCACACTTTTAAGTCGAAAATCAGTATTATTACAAACCGAATTAAAAAAGTTTAAGTATAGAATTAAATTAAATTTAGTATGTTGATATTTAATGTTTCTTTACTATTGACCTTTATTATTACAAGAATTTTAACACACTCACTTCATGATAAAAATAACTATAACTCTAAAACAATAACCGGTAAAATCAGAGAGAAGACAAATTTTGATTTTCACCACATCCATATTGGAATTATAATTTTAATACTATTATTAATCCTAAATTTTTTATTTATTCTAAACAATACAGTTTTCTTGATATTATTGGGAGTTTCAATATCATTAATACTTGATCAATTGTTTCCATTTCTAAAAATTTGTTGTTATTTTTCCAAAACAGGAATTAATGTTGCAACATTACTGCATTTGCTATTATTAATATTAGTAAACTTTACTTTTGTCACCCAATTCTTCTTCTAATACCCAAATTTAATAGTTTTGAAAAGATGAACCCTTTAGGAGCGATTTAAGGAGACTTTTTTTAATTTATATATTTAATTATATCAAAAATGTTCAAAATCGGTTCAAATAAGTCCATTTTTAGTATAAAAAGTTCGTATAATATACATTATACGAACATAGTATTTCAATTTAGAAATAAATATAAGTATATCGAGAAAACTAAAATATACATACTAATTAAAAATATGGAGACATTGACTTTTTTTTGTTTATATGAAAGTTGGACCACATATTTTTTTAGAAAATCTCCTCCTAAGTATTCAGTAATACTTCCAAATACTCCTACCAACAATAGTGTTATAATACTTGGTAGAATAATTAACTGAACAATAAATTCTGTAATTTCATTGTTTAAGTTCATCTCAGCAGTTACTAACAATAATAGAAACAGCAGTACTACTCTTACTGCAATTTTCTGTATAGTTGTCTTTCTAATTGGTTTTTTATCATAAAAATATTTATATTTCTTAAATCTAATTGAAAAATTCTTCATAACTTAAATTGATTATAATCATTAATAAATATATCTCAAAGTTCCAAAATAAGTATATAGGAAGGTGTGAAAAGATAATAATATTTTATTAAAGCAAATTTGTAAAAATTATTATTTTTGATTAGAATATTTTAGCATATTATATTATTAAATATTATTGGCAAAAACAAGAATAATTAATAAATTTTTGATAATTAATTCGTAATTTTGATAGAAATATTTAAACAAATATTGATTATAAATTATAATCAAAGCTAACAAATTAAAGTTTTAAAATAAATAAAAAAACTTATCTATGATTACAATATTTGATCATTTTCAAATAGTATGTAATCCACCATACTTTCTTTAATAGATGTATCAATTCCAGCTCTGAGAGGAGAAATAATAGGACAGTTGATCCATGGATTCATCCAACCTTCATCAATTTTATTTAAATAATGACCACAAGGATATATTTTAGATTTCTTGATAAAAATTATTGTTCCATTTTTTTGTAAATATTTATTATAACATAAAGAATATTTTCTAAATGAATAATTTCCTTTTCCATATAATTTTAATAATCTTTTCAATTCAGGCATGTAAAAACCAATTTCAAATGCATTTTGAGGACTTTTACAACGTTTTAGTACATTATCATAACTATCCTCAACAACTGATGCAACACACGCTATACCACATCCCATATTATGTTTTTGTTTTACAATTTCCATTAAAAGTGTGAATTCAAATTCTCTTTAAATTATTTTGTTACTTTGAAAACATAATTTTTAATAATTTATAATTAAATATTATTAGCAAAGATAAATAATTTTCATGAAATTAATAGGTCCCCATTTAAAAAGATATACGTATTGATCAAAATATATAATCAATTAAATATAAAATAAAAACAATAAATATTTATAAATAATAATAATATTTAATCATAAAATTATTAGTTTTTATTAAAAAATAAATTATAATACAATTATTAACAAAATAATTGAAATAATCAATAAAACAACTAATCCAAAAATAATATCTGGATTAACTCCTTCTTCATCAGTATTTTTTACTTTTGAACTCCAATTTTTCATAATTGTTCCTTTTTTACTTTTACTTGTATTTTTCTCTCTCACCTCAACATATCTTCCACCTAAATTTCTCCTTGTTCCCATCGTATATATTCAATCTAGATTTTGAATATTTATAAACTTAACTTTGACTTTACATTTTATGCTGTTCTTCATAACTACTATGTCCTTTAACTTGAGCTTTCAAATCATCTAAATGTTTTTTCTTCAGCGCATATTGAGTCAAATATTCACTTTTCAAAGCTACAAATAAACTTACACACATTAACAATAAAATAATACTAAATGGTACTGCCATTGTGATTACTGCTGTTTGTAGAGCTACAAGACCTCCTCCTAAGAGTAAAACAACTGCTGTTAACCCTTGTAAAATAGACCAAAATGCTCTTTGAGATTTGACTGAATTATTCTTTCCACCAGAAGTTATCAAATCAATGACATATGAACCTGAATCAGATGATGTAACAAAAAATGTAATAATTAAAATGACGCTTAGAAGACTAATTATTTCTACAAATGGGAAGTTTGAGAGTAATATAAATAAAGAAGTAGAAGGATTATCTGCAATAGTATTAGTTAACTCTATATTATCTCCTAATAAAAAAATACCTGAGTTTCCAAGAACACTAAACCAAAAAAAAGTTATAATTGTCGGTACAAATAAAACTCCTGCAATGAATTCTTTTATCGTTCTTCCTTTTGATATTTTAGCTATAAAAACCCCCACATAAGGAGCCCAAGATATCCACCAGGCCCAATAAAACAAAATCCAAGTACTTGTCCAAGAAGAATCAATTATAAAAGTTTGAACTAGAGAAATATCGATAAAATCTTTAGTATATATCCCTAAATTAAGTAAAAATTGTGAGAAAATGTGGAGTGTTGGACCAAAAGAAAAAATAAACGCAATAATAAATATAGCAAGTGTCATATTTGTTACACTAAACCACTTTATTCCCCTTTTAACACCAGACACAACAGAAAATGTAGCTAAGCATGTAATAATTAAAATTATAGAAATCTTATTAGCAATACTATCTTCAATTCCAAATAAATAAGTCAGTCCCGTATTAATTTGAATTGCTCCTAAACCAAGTGATGTTGCAACTCCAAATAATGTGGCCACAACAGCAAAGATATCAATTATATGACCTGGCCAAGAATATACTTTATCTTTTAAAAGAGGATAAAATGCAAATCTAAACGAAAACGGAAGTTCTCTTCTAAATCCCA
Organism: Bacilli bacterium; assembly: GCA_007116005.1. Classification (GTDB taxonomy): domain Bacteria; phylum Bacillota_I; class Bacilli_A; order RF39; family UBA660; genus SKJH01. Next base: position 3,318 of record SKJH01000101.1, read on the forward strand.
CATATGCAAGTGAAAGGGCAACTATTACATACGTAGCCCACGCATGTAATCCCCAGTTTAAGTATGTAAATTTCATAGATGTAAGCTGAGCATTATCTTCAACAATTGGAGGACTAACATAATGCATCACAGGTTCTGCAACTCCAAAAAATAAAATTCCAATTCCCATTCCTGCACTAAAGAGCATTGAAATCCAAGCTAAGTATGAATACTCAGGTTTTGAATAGTCTCCTCC
>SKJH01000037.1 GCA_007116005.1 Bacilli bacterium
CTGTTATAATTTTCATTAGAGATACCTCGCTTTGTATAATTTTTGTCTTTCAACTTAATTATACCAGAGGTATCTTTTTTTTTACTTATTTGTGTGACATATGTATTATAACTCTACATTTTCAATATTTTTATATAAGTATATTCATATAATTATTAATTATTAGTTGTTAACACATTATAACTACTACTTAAAACATATTTTTTTAAATATTATTTTAATATATGTTAAAATAATATTTGTGAGGTATGTATTATGTTAGGTTATATAAAATTAATATTTTTTTTGTTTTTATTATTTTTTTCTAAACACGATATAGTTAAGTCACAAGAAATTTATACAAAATCAGTTATAGGTGCCGAAGAATTAACTATAAACGAGATGCAAAAATATATGAAAAAAGGGTATATCACATCTGAAATTTTAGTTAATTTATATTTAGATAGAATAAAAAAATACAATGAACAATATAACGCTATAATATCCATTAATAAAAACGCTATTGAAAAAGCAAAACAATTAGATAAAGAACACTCACAAAGTGGCCCTAGAAGCCCATTACATGGTATTCCAATTGTAATAAAAGATAATATTGATTTTGTTGGTTTACCTACAACTGGTGGCGCTATGGCTTTGTTTGATTCCTACCCTGTTAACAACGCTTTAATAGTTCAAAAATTAATTGATGCTGGAGCTATAATAATAGGCAAAACCAATATGAGTACATTTTCCTTTTCCGGATCACGAAGCATAAGTTCGTTCGGAGAGACATTAAACGCTTACAATCTGAATTATTCAAGTTATGGTTCTAGTGGAGGTACCGCAGTTGCAGTTGCAGCAAACTTAGCAGTTGTAGGTATAGGGACTGATACAAACAGTTCCGTAAGAGGCCCTGCTGCTGCAAATAATTTGTTTGGATTGCGTCCAACAACTGGATTAGTAAGTAGAGACGGTATGTTACCCTTTGCTCTTGAAAGAGATACAGCTGGTCCAATGGCTAGAACAGTAACGGATTTAGCAATATTATTAGATTACATTGTAGGCGAAGATTTAAGCGATATTACCACAAATAAAAATCCCGCTATTACCTATACAAATTATTTAAATAAAAACGGATTAAACGGACTAAACATCGGAATAATAAAAGATTTTATTCAATCCAATAAAAGTTCTAATATTCCAGTTTTAAGATATTACGATAATCAAATAAAAAAATTAATGGACAAATCTATAAACACAATGAAAGATTTAGGCGCCAACATTATTTATATAGATAATTTTTACACACAAGAATTACATGATTTATATTATAATTCACTAGACGGTTATATGTTTTGTTATGATGCAAATATATATTTTAGTAAATTAGACCCAAATAATAGAATTAAAACTTTCCAAGATTTGGTTAATGATGGTAGATATCCAGTTAATTTATCTGCATATCAAAATCATTGTAACAAAAACCCAAGAACATCACCAAGTTATAATAATTTATTAAACAATAAAGAACAATATAGAGATTATATAGAAAAAATAATGCAAAAATATGATATAGACGCATTTGCTTATCCAACTTTAAAAAAGGAATTAATACAAGCAAACAACAATTCATCACAAATTAGAGCAGGCACCAGTTACACGATTAGTTCAACCATAGGTTTCCCTTCAATAAATATACCTATAGGCTTTGATGAAAATGGATTACCATATGGAATGGAGATGACTTCAAGACCTTTCACAGAAGGAATGTTAATTGCAATGGCTTATGCATTTGAATCTGTAACGGACAATAGAAAGAGTCCCTCTATAGCACCAAATTTATATAAAATTCCAGATGAGGTGTTACAGTTAATTAAACAAATAGACTACGCACAAAATTATAATAATTCAAAAAAGTATACACAAGAATCAATAGATGATTTAAAACATCACCTGAACATCGCAAAAAATTATTTAAAAAATTATAGTACCAAAGATGAAAACCCAAATAGAATATTGTTGAATTTAAATAATAGTATTAAAAATTTAGAAATTATAAAAATTGAAAATGAAAATAATACTTTTAAACTTAATAAATCTATATTAAAAGTTATTATTATATTATTAACAACTACTTTGTTTATAAAAACAATATTATCCAAAAGAAAAAACAAACAAAAAAATGTTCATAAATAATGGACATTTTTTTAATTGTTTCTGCTATAATATTCTACTTTAAGCCAATTAGTAAGGTTTGCAATTTTATTTACAGTAATAATTTGATTATAAATTAAGTTTTCATAATCAACATCTTCTTTTTCATAATCAATAATTATATCAATTTGACTTTTTATTCTTTCAGATAAATATTGATCATCACTTAAAGTTAAAGTGTTGTACTTATCAAATTTCCCCAAGCAGTTATCACTAAATTGTGACAATTCTTTTTGAAGAATATTACCAGTTTTTTTTCCTTTATCTAATTCATCATATAGTAAATAGCAATACCTAATATCATCTACTAATAAATTATAGGCTTTTTCTAATTTAGCATCTTTAAAATTAGCATCTTTTATTCCAGACCAAATAACTAATTCTTCACTGTCAGCTATTTTGTTCATATTTTTTTCTATTTTTTTCATATCACTTTCTATTTGTTTATAAAAAACACTATAATCCCTAGTTGTAATTTCATTATTTTTGTTAAAAACATTATATAAAGTTATAGCTAAAATAACAACAAGCAATGCATCAATAATATAAAAACAATATTTTTCTTTCATATAACTCACCTATTATAATTATATCACACTTGTATAATTTTCCAATTAAATATATTTAAAGGGCATTTCTGTACTCACATTAATATCACAAAAACAATATTTACTCATATACTACAATGACATTTAACTAAATTAATAGAAAGGTTGTGTTACTATTACAACTTACACAGTAAAACAAGGAGACACATTGTGGAATATATCTAAAAAACACGGAGTTGAACTGAGTGAATTATTGGCTGTAAATCCACAAATAAAAAATTCTAATTTTATTATTCCAGGTCAGATAATTAATATTCCTAATATGAACACATCAACTTATACAGTTGTATCAGGCGATACTATGTGGGGTATTGCTAAAAAACACGGAGTTGAATTAAATGAGTTGATGGCTGCAAACCCGCAAATAAAAAATCCGGATTTTATTTCTCAAGGTCAAAAAATAAATATCCCTAGTACCTCAAGTATTCCTGATGACATACAGGCACTGGAAAAAGAAGTGATTCACTTAGTTAATGTTGAAAGATCAAAAATTGGTAGTCCTTCACTCGTTGAAGACACTGAAATAAATAATGTTGCAAGAATTAAATCTCAAGACTTCATAAATAATAATTATTTCTCACACATTTCGCCTACTTATGGATCTCCTTTTGATATGCTTAGGTCTTACGGAATTACATTTACTGCTGCTGCTGAAAATATCGCAAGAGGACAAAGAACTGCTGCAGAAGTTATGAATTTTTGGATGA
>SKJH01000031.1 GCA_007116005.1 Bacilli bacterium
GCTCCGGTTGCAACAGTATTAAATGGTGATAAATGTTATTCTATGATGGGAGATGCTTTTGATATAACTGATCTTTCAATAGAATCATATTTAGAAATTTTAAAGCTACAAATTAAAAAAAATAAAAAAAGCAAGAGATATAATCTTGTATAATAGAAATTCTGAATATGGTATTAAAAATAATATGAATTTGTTATTAGAAAAAGTTAGTGCAGTTGATATAGGTTCTATAGATAAAAATAAATTAGAACTTTTAGTAGATAATGTAACTTTAGAAACAGAAAAAATTATAGATTCTGCAAAAATAATATTTGATAAAAACAATAGTAATGATTTAGAAAGTAGTATATTAAAAAGAGTACAAAGACTATTAATTTGTGTTCGAGATCAAAAAAAACTATATGCTGTTTCAATTTTACGAGATAAAATGGCAACTTTAAAATGGGAAATGTATGAATCTGCATCTGAAGAAATAAAAGAAGAAAATTATTGGGAAAATTATATACAAAATCAAATAGATTCAACTAATGGACTATATGATTATTCGATTGAAAACATTGCAGAATATAAGGATTTAGAAGATATAAATTCAAATGAAGTTTTTGCGTGTTTAAACAATGTTGAATTAACTAAAAACAATTCTCATGTATTATCTTTAGTTAAGAAGTAAATTTTTAAATTATATGATATAATTTAGACATATTGTGAATAGGTGGTAATATAATAGATATTAGTAAAATTGAGAGTCAAAAACTTGAGATGATAGAAGTAAAATATAATATTAAAGACGAAATAGAAAAATTAATTAAATTAAATAAATCAAAACTAGAAAAAAAACCAATAGAATTAAATGCTAATATAGCGAAAGATATACCTTATGAACTTTTAGGGGATAAAAATCATATAAAACAAATAATAAATAATTTAGTTAGTAACGCTATAAAATATACTGAGAATGGAACAATAAATTTAATTGTTAGATGTATTAATAAAAAAGATAATTGTTTATTAATAATCACGGTACAAGATACTGGTAGAGGTATTAAAAATGAAAATCCTGATGTAGAAAAAAATTCTACTACTGAGGGTACAGGACTTGGTCTTGCTATTACAAAAAAACTAGTAGAGTTGATGGAATGTTTGAATTGAATGAAAAAAACAAAAGTGAAACTCTATTAATAGATTCAATTAACGCACAAAATATAGGATGTGAATATGGAGAATATGATAATCCAAAAAGTAAGGTTTTGAAAAAAAGATAATATATAATGAACTTATTATAAAATCAATTAAAAAAGAACCTATTATAGGTTCCTTTTTTATTCTAATTTTCTACTTACTGCTATATAAATATTTTTTATTCTATACCATGTTCTAAAATCTACAGTACCAGTTACAGGTAGTTCAAAAACTTGTTGGAATACTTCAACACTATCTTTAGTGTCATCGTTATACTGACCATTTACTGGAGAAATTGTAGGTATTGCAGGAAAATTACCACTTATAGCGTTAAGCATTACCTGTAGTCTTTGAACTTGATCCCCGCACACCCCAATAGTTAAATTATATCCAGGAAAAGTTGTTGGTAGACCTTGTGTTTTTTCAGATGATACTAATATTGTACTAGAACCATAATAATGTCTTAATATTTGTAGAGCACTATAACCATCATCTGCTAAATACTTTGATCCCCACTGACTAAGTCTACCAGGAATATTGGTTTGTATACCATCGTTATATTGAGCTAAAAAGGGAAAATTATTATTATCTCTTTGAATATGATAATTGAATACTTGATCTACAACATCAGATATTGACTTAAATATTGTTCTATTATAGTAATATGTTTGATCGAATCTAGGTAATGAGGTTACTGTAAAATTAAAACCTCTTGATCTATACCATTCGGTATGTATTCTATTCATTGTAAAAGACATTATAGCGTATATGTTAGCCATCAATGATTCTACTGGCCAAGTACTATATATTTCTCCAGAAGCAACGTTTTTTATATAATCTACGAAAGGAACATAATATCTTGGTCTATTAGTATCTGTTGGAGCTCCATCGTGTACGATTACATACTCAGGAATAAAAAACTCCGGTACAACTCTGTTATCATTTAAGTTTATATTGTTAGTATTAAGAATATCAGGAGTGTAAGTATTACTAATAGGATTAGTATTGCTAAAGTTAGTAGTAATACCAGAAATGTTTTGTGAACCCCCTTCTTTTGTTTCTTCCCATAGTGAATGTGGGGGGACATCAAACACCTCATCCCTCAAGTTTTTAGTTCGAGCATCATTATTATTTAAATAAACGCTTTGAAGTGAAGTTTCATCAGGAAAAACTTGTACCCCTTTAATGATAGTTTTTTCAAAATCAGTTTTAGATACTTCTACTTGGTATATTGAATAAGGTCTTACTTCCTTTTGAGGATATAAAGAATATATTTTTAATGGTGCATCAAGTTCAATTGTGTTTGTTTTACCTGTATTATTGGTTGAAAAGTTTTCTTCATAATTGTCACCTCTTACAATTACTGTAGCGTTATTAATAGGTTGATTAGTTATTTTGTCATAAACACTTACAACTAAAAATCCTTTTTCCATTTATTACACCTCTACAACAATATATTCGTCTATAGATAAAATGTCACAAATCTCTAACTTTAAAATATAATTATAATAGAGGTAATATATATGAATAAATATTATAAATTAACAAAAGACTTTAGAAAAACTTATAATTCATCTAAACCTAATGACCGTGTGAGTTCATTAACGGAAACTCCTATATTACAAAGACCTATATTAAGGTTTGGTGATCAAGGTGATTATGTAAATTTATTACAAGCACAATTAAAACAGTTATTGTTTTATTCTGGTAGTATAGATGGCAACTTTAATAACAAAACACTTTCAAGTGTTAGAGATTTTCAAAATAATAATAATTTAACAGTAGATGGAATAGTAGGAAGAGACACTTGGAGCGCTTTAATAGATTTATATCAAGATCCTTTTATTTGTGAAGGTGATATACATATTGTAAAGCCAGGTGAATCATTATGGGGGATAGCAAAAAGATACAACACAACAGTAGAGGAACTTATGACAGTAAATAATCTTACTACCACTTTATTAAGTGTTGGACAGTACCTAATAATACCTGCTGAACCAATTCCGCCAACTGAACCAATAGAACAAACAATATATATAGTGCAATCAGGAGATAGTTTGTGGAGTATATCACGAAGATTTAAAGTAACAGTACAACAAATAAGAGACGCAAATAACTTAACAACGGATTTATTATCAATAGGACAAAGATTAGTAATACCTATAGGAACACAAGAACAAACTATATATATAGTGCAATCAGGAGACAGTTTATGGAGTATATCACGAAAATTTGGAGTAACAGTACAACAGATAAGAGACGCAAATAATTTAACAACGGATCTATTATCAATAGGTCAAAGGTTAATAATACCAGGAACACAA
>SKJH01000115.1 GCA_007116005.1 Bacilli bacterium
AATAATAGTTTTTGTTGTCATAGTACTTGACCAAAAACGTATTATGTTGTAAAATTATTTTGTTGATGGAGCAGTACTCAAGAGGCTGAAGAGGCGCCCCTGCTAAGGGTGTAGACTGGGAAACTGGTGCGAGAGTTCAAATCTCTCCTGCTCCGCCATAATGAATATAAAACCTAATAAGGTTTTTTTTAATATAAAGAAGGTGAATTTATGAATGTACCAAATTATAAAGATGCAAAAAGTAGAGAGAAAAAAGGTGTAAATATATTAAGGGATTTTTCTATTGAAGATGATAAAAAGAAAATAGGTAATAATAAAAAGTATTTTATAAAAACCTATGGTTGTCAAATGAATGAAAGAGATTCTGAGAGTATAGGTGCCATTTTAGAAGAAATGGGATTTTCTAAAGTGGACGATTATGAAGTTGCAGATTTAATTCTTTTAAATACTTGTTCAATAAGAGAAAATGCACATAACAAAGTGTTCGGTATGTTAGGGAGGATAAAACGTTTAAAAGAAGCTAATCCTAATGTTATAGCGGGTTTATGTGGATGTATGGCACAAGAAGAAGTAGTTGTTAATGATATAATGAATAAATATAAATGGCTTAATTTTGTTTTTGGAACACATAATATTCATAAATTACCCACTATTTTGAGTGAGGCCTTAGAAAATCAAATTCAAAATATTGATGTATGGAGTAAAGAAGGAGATATAGTAGAAGGATTACCTGTTAAAAGAGATAATAATTATAAAGCTTGGGTAAATATAATGTATGGATGTGATAAGTTCTGTACTTATTGTATTGTTCCTTATACAAGAGGAAAACAAAGAAGTAGGTTAAAAGAAGATATATTGAGTGAAGTCAAAGATCTTATTAATGATGGTTATAAAGAAATAACTCTTCTTGGACAAAACGTTAATGCTTATGGAAAAGATTTTGAAAATATAGAGTATCACTTGGAAGATTTATTAGTAGATGTTAGTAAAACAGGTATAGAAAGAATAAAATTTATTACTAGTCATCCTTGGGATTTTACAGATGGAATGGTTGATGTAATAAAAAATAATAAAAATATTAATCCTTTTGTTCATTTACCTATACAAAGTGGTAGCAATAAAATATTAAAACTAATGGGAAGAAAATACACGAAAGAAAAGTATTTAGAATTAGTTAAAAAGATAAGAGAAAATATACCTAATTGTGTAATTACAACTGATATAATAGTAGCGTTCCCAGGTGAAACTAGGGAAGACTTTGAAGAAAGTTTAGAAATGGTAAATTTATGTGAATTCGATGCAGCATTTACTTTTATATATTCAAAAAGAGCCGGTACACCTGCGGCAAAAATGGAATGTGATATTAGTAAAGAGGAAAAAGAAAATAGATTAAGAGAATTAAATCAAGTTGTTAATAAGTATTCATTAGAAAGTAATAAAAAATTAATAAATACTGTAGTACCCGTATTATTGGAAAGTAAAAGTGAGAAAGTGGGTATGCTAATGGGATATACTGATACTAACAAACTTATTAATGTTAAGGCTAGTGATGATTATATTGGTTCTGTTGTAGATGTAAAAGTTACTAACGTTAGGACTTGGAGTTTAGATGGTGAACTATATGAGTGAGATAAATGGAGATATAGATCACTTAATAGAATTAATAAAAACAAATGAAATATATATAAATTATATAAAATTAGAAGAGTTATTATCAAATAGTGATGATATAAATATATTAATAGATGAAATAAAAAAACTACAAAAAGAGGCTGTAAATGCAGAGTACAAACAAGATTATGAAAAATTAAATGAGAAAGAAAAAACATTAAAAATTAAATATAATGAACTTAATAATGTTCCTTTATATAATGATTATATAGAAAGTAAAGAAGAATTAAATAATTTATTGATGATAATAAAAAATAAGTTTGATTCATTGGTAGATAAACTTGTATTGTAGGTGGTAATATGAAATTTATATTGATTATGTCATCCATATGGATAATGTTTTTCTTAATGTCAGAAATTGCTTATTTTATTGTGTTAGGTATTTATGTGATTTGGAGTTTATCTTTAACAAAAATTTTTTTGAAGGCTGAATTTAGTAAATGGAAAAGTTTTGTACCTATATACAATATATTATTAGTTATACAATTGGCAAAATTACCTAACTATTATATTTTTGGTGTTTTATTACCTTTATTTAATAGTGTTGGTTGGTTAGCGGCATATATGTTTTTAATATATATAAGTGTAGCCTTAGCCCAACAATTTGGTAAAACTAGTGATTTTTTAATGAATGTAGTGATGTTTCCGCCTATATGTATGTATAAAATGGGTGTTGATAACAGTATATATATTAAAGGTCAAAAAAGAAATAAGTTATGATTTATTCTTTCTATTAATAAATAAAACCTCATCATATTGATGAGGTTTTATTTATTACTTACCATTTTTGTTTAAAAATGTTACCAATATCTCCTATGTCCCATTGGTGGTCCATAATATCCCGGTTGTGCTGCACCATAATATCCCGGATAGCCCGCGCCATAAGCTGGTCTATTTAGATATGGAGCTACCGCAAAACCTGTTAAACCACCTAACAAAAATGGAACTGCAAAGCCACCTGCATACATAATTTATTCTCCTTTCATAATAATCTATGAAAAATGTGAATAAGTTGTTAATATTAATTAATTAATATTGAATGAAAAATTTATATTATATATATAATAATAGTATAAACAAGGACAAATATTTACTATTATTATCCATATTAGTTACTAATAAAGGATGCTTAGAAAATATAATAGATTCGTTTAAAAATGCAAAGTGATAATTAAGATATATATAAATATATCTTTTTTTTCCTTTATTTGTTATAATTGAAGTAATTAACAGAGGTGATAATATGGCGAAAAAGAAGGAACAAAAAGAAGATAACAAAAAAGGTTTTGGACATAACACTGAAATTATTGGTCTTTTACTTATACTTTTATCTATAATTGGATTTGGTAGAAGTGACTTTGGGATAATGGGGAGTGTAGTAAGTGGGTTTTCAATATTTCTTTTTGGTAGTTGGTGGGTTATAGGGCCGATATTATTATTCGCTTATGGTCTACATATGACAATAAAGAAACAAAAAGCTGAGGTTTTCACAAAAAAACTTATAGGAATATATATATTATTAATTGGTATATTAGTTTATTCACATTTAAGATTTGTTGTAGTTAATGAATTAGATATTGTTAGTACTATTAGGGATACTATTGACCAACTTATTTTAGCATTTAGAGGAAAAACTGATGCTAATGGTGGAGGTATTATAGGAGCAATATTAGCAATAATATTCGAAAAATTATTTTCAGTTACAGGAACTAGAGTAGTTGCTATTTCCTTTATGATTTTTGGTATAATAATATTTCTTAATGTATCATTAGTTGATAGTATTAAATGGTTAATAGGTAAAATAAAATGGTTGAAATCAGTAAAAAAATCTGAGAGTGTTGATGAAGAAGAAGATGAGGTAGAAGTTAAAGATGATTCTCCTGATATAAAAGAAGAAGTTGAAAATGAAAATACAGATGTAGAAGTTATAGAATATAATAAAGCAGTTACTACTAGTTATATGTTGCCGGACTTAACACAATTATTAAAATCATTTAGAAGAAACAATCTTAATGAAAACAAGAATAATGTAAAAAGTACTGTTGAAAGATTAGAAAAAGTATTATTAGATTTTGATATACATGGTAAAGTAGTTGAAGTTAATATAGGTCCTGCTGTAACTCAATATGAAATAGAATTAAAATCAGGAACTAAATTAACTAGAGTAAGAGGATTGAGTAGTGAGATCGCATTAGCACTTGCTGCAAAAGATGTAAGAATACAAGCTCCTATACCAGGTAGGAGTACTATTGGTATTGAATTACCTAATGTGGTTAATGCAATTGTAACATTAAGAGAGGTTATGGAAGATATTCCTAAGTCTATGAATAATAGTAAATTATGTGTTGCACTAGGTAAAAACATAATGGGTAAAACGATGTTCATGGAGATAAATAAAACTCCACATTTACTTGTAGCAGGTGCAACAGGTAGTGGTAAATCTTCATGTATCAATTCTATTATTGCTACGATACTTATTAGAACTAGGCCAGATGAAGTTAAACTTGTGTTAGTTGATCCTAAAAAAGTTGAAATGGGAATGTATAATGGTATACCACATTTATTAATGCCTGTTGTAACGGATCCTAAAAAAGCTTCTGTAGCACTTATGAAAATGGTTTCTGAGATGGAAAGAAGATATGATTTGTTTAGTGAAACAGAAACAAAAAATATATCTGATTATAATGCATATGTTGATAAAAGAAATAAAAATATGAATGGTGAATTAGATAAATTACCTTATATAGTAATAATAATAGATGAGTTAGCAGATTTAATGCTTGTAGCAGCTAAAGAGGTGGAAGATTCAATACTTAGAATTACTCAAATGGCTAGAGCTGCAGGTATACATTTAATTGTTGCAACACAAAGACCATCAACTGATGTTATTACAGGTATAGTAAAAGCTAATATACCATCTAGAATATCTTTTGCAGTTTCATCTAGTATAGACTCAAGAACTATTTTGGATATGACTGGTGCAGAAAAACTTTTAGGTAAAGGTGATATGTTATTCTTACCTATGGGTGAAAATTGTCCTGTTCGTATACAAGGTTCTTTTGTAACAGATGAAGAGGTTAAAAGAGTGGTAGATTATACAGTTAGTCAACAAAAAGCAAGCTATGACGAGAAATATGATTTATCCAAAGGGAATGCTACAGATATTCATAATGATGATGATGAATATGAAGATCCTTTATATAATGAAATAGTAGAATTTGTTGTAAAAAATCAAAAAGCAAGTGCTTCTTTACTTCAAAGAAAATATAAACTTGGTTATAATAGGGCAGCAAGGATAGTAGATTTATTAGAAGAACGGGGAATAGTAGGCCCGCAGAATGGTTCTAAACCTAGAGAAGTATTGGTTGAAAAAGAAGAAGATAAATAATAGATAGTGAGGTAAATATTATGTTGGGTAGCACAAAGGAAATATATACTATAAAGATATATGTAAATGGTACACTAGAATTCGAATCAAAGTTTTCAACTTTAAGAGAAATAGATGAAAGAACAGTAGAATATGAAAATGAACAACAGCTTATATCTGAAATAGAAAAAAGATTAAAAAGAGATTATAAAGGTAAAAATGTTAAAGTAAAAATAGCTCAATATGTTAATAAAGCAGACGGGAAATATTATGAAATGGATGATATTTTATATAGCTCTGATAAAGAGATGTTTAATGATGAAAAAGTCCGTCAAAATATGATTGGAAGATTTGGTGAGAAAGAGTTTATGAACGTGATAACTTTGCGTTATAAAAGTAAACCGGGTATTGGTAAAATTGTTGAAAAAATGGAACAATCATGGAATAATCAAAGTGAATATTTTTTCTATGTAAATAAATTTTTAGATTATATTTCAAATTATAAATCTTATAGAAAAGCGTATATTGATATGAAAAATTATAACAATGATAATTTTAAACGTGGTAAACATAAATTATATAAACCTGAAATAGAATATAGAAAAAAAACAGATGAAAATTGTGGTCAAATAACTTTTTTTGAATCTGATGAAGAGGTTAAAACATTAAAGAAAACAAAAAAATTGATGAGATAATGAATAAATATGATTTGGATGAATTAGATAGTATAGGTGCACCTTATATTGTTGATGGATTAGGACCTAAAAAGAGATAAAATCTCTTTTTTTTGTTATAATGTATATGGTGATAATATGAAAGATAAATTACAATATTTTTTAGAGTTTTTAAAATATCAAAGAAATTGTAGTGAACACACTATAAAAAACTATGAAATAGATCTTAAGAATTTTATTTCATATTGCGATAATAAAAAAATAGATTTAATAAAAATAGAATATTATGAAGTAAAACAATATCTTATGTATCTTCATGAATCAAAATATAAAAAAACAACAGTATCTAGAAAAATAAGTTCTATAAGAAGTTTTTATAAATATTTGTATAAAAAAAATTATATAGATTCTAACATTTTTGAGTTTGTTCCTTTACCAAAAAAAGAAAAAAGATTACCTAAATATGTTAACTACAATGATTTGGATGTTTTGTTTTCAATTCCTAAGTTAAATGCTGCATCAGGGTGCCGAGATAGGTTGATATTAGAATTGTTATACGCTACAGGTGTTAGAGTATCCGAATTAAGTAATATAAAAATAAGTGATATAAATCTTAAAAATAAAACTATAAAAATATTTGGGAAAGGTAATAAAGAAAGAAATGTATGTTATGGTGATTATTGTGGTGACATATTAAATATATATATAAAAGAAAAAAGAAATGAATTTATAAAAAATAATAACAATGAATATTTAATATTAAGTAATAATGGAAACAAAATTACTGTAAGAAGTATTCAAAATATAATACATAAATTAATTAAAGAAACGTGTATTAAAAAAAATATAACACCACATATTTTAAGACATACTTTTGCTACACATATGTTAAACGAAGGTTGTGATATATTGACGGTTCAAGAATTATTAGGGCATTCTTCGTTAGATACTACACAAGTATATACACACGTTAGTAATGAAAGATTAAGATCAGTGTATTTAAATTCACATCCTAGAGCTAAAAAACAATTAAAGGGGGAAAATAACGGTCAAAAATAATATTGCTATAGAACAGTTTTGCTAACAACTATAGATTTTACGAGAACTTAAAAAAATATAATTTAGAACTTGAATTAACTATTTCATAACAAAACATAAATCTAAAAGAGTATATGAAACTGTTAACGAAAAACTATCTATGGACTCAGATAATGGTAAAAAAAGTTGGTGATGTAGTTTCTTGTAATGAAAAGGTTAAAATTTTATCTATAAAATAAAATCGTAAAATTAAATAAAACTCTGTGTCAAAGTATTGAATACAGAGTTTTGTTTTGTTATACTATTTAATGTGCGATATTAAGAAAGGAAAGATAATATGACGAAATTTGTGTATGCCTTTGAAGAAGGTAAAAAAGAAATGAGAAATTTATTGGGTGGAAAAGGTGCTAATTTAGCAGAGATGACTAATATTGGGTTACCTGTACCTAGAGGATTTGTAATTACAACAGAAGCTTGTACTAATTATTATGATACAGGTAAAAAAATATCTAATGATGTAGAAAATGAAATATTTGAAAAACTTACTGAATTAGAGGGGAAATCAGGTAAAAAGATGGGTGATATATCCAATCCTTTATTAGTGTCTGTTAGAAGTGGTTCTAGAGCATCTATGCCTGGTATGATGGATACTGTATTAAATTTAGGGTTAAATGATGAGGTTGTAAAAGGTTTTGCAGAAGCTACAAACAATGCTAGATTTGCGTATGATTCATACCGTAGATTTATTCAAATGTTTGCGGATGTAGTAAAGGGCTATTCTAAAGCATCTTTTGAAAGATATTTTGATAAAATAAAAGAAGAAAAAGGTATTAGTAATGATCTTGAATTAACTGCAGAAGATATGATAGAGGTTACTGAGAAGTTTAAAGACAATTATAAAGAACTTTCAGGAGAAGAGTTTCCGCAAGACCCTAAAGAACAATTAATGGAAGCTGTAAAAGCTGTATTTAGATCTTGGATGAATGATAGAGCTATTGTATATAGAAGATTAAATGATATACCAAGTGATTGGGGAACTGCTGTAAATGTTCAAGAAATGGTTTATGGTAATAGAGGTAATGATTGTGGTACTGGTGTAGCGTTTACAAGAAATCCTTCTACTGGTGAGAAGAAATTGTATGGTGAATACTTAATAAATGCTCAAGGAGAAGACGTTGTAGCAGGTATTAGAACACCTGAACCTATTTCAAAACTTGAAAGTGATATGCCAGAAGTTTATGAAGAGTTTGTAAAAATTGCTGAGGTTCTTGAAAATCATTATAAAGATATGCAAGATATGGAGTTTACTATTGAAAACGGAAAACTATTTATGCTACAAACTAGAAATGGTAAAAGAACAGCACAAGCGGCATTAAAAATAGCGGTTGATTTAGTTGATGAAGGAATGCTTACTAAGGAAGAAGCATTACTTAAAGTTGAACCAAAACAATTAGATCAATTGTTACATCCAAATTTTGATGATGAGTCTCTAAAAGCGGCTACACCTGTTGCTAAAGGATTGGCAGCATCACCTGGGGCTGCTACTGGTAAAATTTATTTTACTGCAGAAGATATAGTTGAAGCTAAGAAAAATGGTGAAAAATTATTATTATTAGTAAGACTTGAAACAAGTCCTGAAGATATTGAAGGAATGAATGTGGCAAATGGTATCCTAACAGTTCGTGGTGGTATGACAAGTCATGCTGCAGTTGTAGCTAGAGGAATGGGTACTTGTTGTGTATGTGGCTGTGGAGAGTTGAAAATTGATGAAGAATCAAAAACATTAATTACAAAAGATGGAACTGTATATTGCGAAGGCGATTTCATGAGTTTAGATGGTTCTACTGGTAATGTTTATGGTGAACAAATTAAAACAGTTGAACCTGAAATAAGTGGAGACTTTAAAACGTTTATGTCTTGGGCTGATGAAACTAGGATCTTAAAGGTAAGAGCAAATGCAGATACACCAAAAGACGCCGAACAAGCGCTTACCTTTGGTGCGGAAGGTATTGGTTTATGTCGAACAGAGCACATGTTCTTTGAAGCTGATAGAATATTTGCGGTAAGACAAATGATTACTGCTGAGACTGTAGAACAAAGGGAAAAAGCATTAGATAAATTGTTGCCGATGCAAAGAGGTGACTTTGAAGCTTTATTTAGAGCGATGAAGGGTTTCCCTGTAACTATTCGTTATTTAGATCCGCCTTTACATGAATTCTTACCTCATACAGATGAGGAAATTAAACCTCTTGCTAATGAATTAGAAATAACATTTGAAGAATTAAAGTCAAGAATTGAGTCATTGCATGAATTTAATCCAATGATGGGACACAGAGGTTGTAGATTATCTGTTACTTATCCTGAAATAGCTAGAATGCAAACTAGAGCTGTAATAGAAGCTGCAATTAATGTTAATAAAGAAGGAATGAATGTAGTTCCTGAAATTATGATTCCATTAGTTGGAGAAGTTAAAGAATTAAAATATGTAAAAGATGTTGTGGTTGAAACAGCAGATTCAATAATTAAAGAAGCTAATGTTAATTTAGAATATAAAGTTGGTACAATGATAGAAATACCAAGAGCGGCATTAACTGCTGATGAAATTGCAAAAGAGGCAGAATTCTTCTCATTTGGAACAAATGATTTAACACAAATGACTTATGGATTCTCAAGAGATGATGCAGGTAAATTCTTAGAAGAATATTATTCTAAGAACATCCTTGAATCAGATCCTTTTGCTAGATTAGATCAAAATGGTGTTGGAAAACTAGTTGAAATGGCTGTTGAAAAAGGTAAATCAACAAGACGTGACATTAAACTGGGTATTTGTGGTGAACACGGTGGTGAACCAAGTTCGGTTGAATTTTGCCATAATGTAGGACTTAACTATGTATCTTGTTCTCCATTTAGAGTACCAATAGCGAGACTTGCAGCAGCGCAAGCTAAAATAAAAGAAAATTAACACTAAAATTTCAACAAAAGGGAGAAGACTTAACTTTTTCCTTTTTTCCCATATTATTGTAAAGAGGTGTAATTATGGAATGTAAAATACCCAATCACTTAGCTATTATTATGGATGGTAATGGTAGATGGGCAAAAAATAGAGAGTTAAATAGAAGCGAAGGACATTTAGAAGGTAGTAATACATTGATAGATATAGCTGAATATTGTTTTGAAAAAGGAATAAAAAACCTAAGTGTTTTTGCATTTTCTACAGAAAACTTTAAACGAAATAAAGAAGAAGTAGATTACTTAATGAATTTAGCAATGAAATTATTAAACAAAAAGTTAAATAGACTAAAAAAACAAAATATTAAAGTGTTATTTTCAGGAAGAAAAGAAGGTTTACCTAATAATTTAATAAAAGCTATTAAAAAATGTGAAGAAGAGACAAAAGATAATGATTCAGGAATTTTAAATATCTGTTTTAATTATGGTGGTAGAAGTGAAATAGTAGATGCAGTAAAAAATATAATGGATAAAAATATAGATAAAGATTCAATTAACGAGGATACTTTTAAAAACTATTTATATAATGATCTACCGGATATAGACCTATTAATTAGAACAAGTGGTGAATACAGAATTAGCAATTTTATGCTGTATCAAATGGCATATTCTGAATTGTTATTTGTAGATAAATATTGGCCAGATTTTAAAAATGACGATATAGACAATGCAATTAAAGAATTTAATACTAGAGAACGTAGATTTGGAAAATAACAAAATCTAAATAAGATTGAATAGGGTGGTTTTGTGAATGAATATTTAAAAAAAATACATCCTCAAACTAGAAAATATTTTTCTGTTTTGAGTGATGAAATACCTTCGTTTCTTGAAAAACATTTCGAGATACCAGAATTAAAAAGATTACAAGATGTTGGATATCTTTGTGGAATGGATTATTGTAGTAAAGCAATTTATGATTTTCCTTACTTTTATTCAAGATTTGATCATAGTCTTGCAGTTGCGTTAATGACATGGAATTTTACACAAAATAAAACACAAACTATAGCAGCTCTTTTGCATGACATATCTACACCTGTATTTTCGCATGTCATTGATTATATGAATGATGATCATATAAACCAAGAAAGTACAGAAGAACGTACTGAGGATATAATAAATGGGTCAACACAATTATTAGATTGTCTTAAACAAGATTCTATTAATACAATAGATATAACAGATTGTAAAAAATATAGTATAATAGATAACGATAGGCCAAAGCTATGTTGTGATAGATTAGATAGTTTATTTATGACTAATGTTTTATGGACAAAAAAATTAAAATTTAATGAAATAAAAGAAATATATGAAAATATAACTGTTTTAACAAATGAAAATGGTGAATCAGAATTAGGGAGTTTAGATATTAAAACAGCCTCTAAAATAGCGGATTTATCACTTGATGTGGGATATGCAACAAATAGCAATGAGGATAAATTAAGCATGCAATTACTTGCTGATATATTAAAGCTTTGTGATAATTACGGTTATTTAGATAAAAATATGCTTTATTATTTAGATGAAAAACAAATTGTAAAAATAATAAATTCTATAAAAGAACAAGAAATATTAGGATTATGGAAAACATTTTTAACAACGAAAGAAATAATAGGTGATGATGATTTATGTAAAAAACAAAAAGAAAATTATTATGTTTCTATTAATACAAAAAAAAGATATGTTGACCCTATATTTGTAAGTGATAATGGTGTTGTAAGATTAACAACTGTAAAATATGATTATTATAATAAAATAGAAGAATATAAAAAAAATCAGGGTGATAAATGGATTTATGTTAAAAAATATCAACAAAAAGAAAACAAATAGTGCTATTTGTTTTTTTGTTTTTATAGTATAATTAGTTATGTGGGTGATGTTATGAATGCAGAATTAGAATTTAAAAAAGGGATAGATGAAAGTGTAATAAAAGAAATTTCGAATATAAAAAATGAACCATCTTGGATGAGAGAATATAGAATTAAATCATATAAAGCATTTAATGAATTAAAAATGCCTTCTTTTGGTTCTAATATAAATATAGATTTTAATGATATAATTTTTTATAAAAGAATAAATAATAAAGTTTCTCATGATTGGAAAAGTGTTAGATGTGATGTTAGAAATACATTTGAAGATATTGGAATACAAGAAGCAGAAAGCAAATATTTAGGTGGAGTTTCTACTCAATATGAAAGTGAAGTAATCTACCATAACATGCTTGAAGAGATAAAAGAAAAAAACATAATATTTGTTGATACTGATACAGCGTTAAGAGAATATCCTGATTTATTTAAAAAATATTTTAATAAAGTAGTAAATTATAAAGAAAATAAATTTACTGCACTAAATGGATGTGTTTGGAGTGGAGGTAGCTTTATTTATATACCTCCTAATACTAAACTAGATAGACCTTTACAAAGTTATTTTAGAATTAATACAAAAGATATGGGGCAATTTGAAAGAACAATTATAGTTGTTGATGAAGGGAGTGAACTTCATTATATAGAAGGTTGTACAGCGCCTACTTATACAAGTGATAGTCTTCATGCTGCAGTTGTTGAAATATATGTAGAAAAAAATGCTAAATGTAGATATACTACAATTCAAAACTGGTCGTCTGATATATATAATTTAGTAACTAAAAGGGCAATTGTAGAAGAAAATGGATTAATGGAATGGATAGATGGGAATATTGGATCAAAAATCAATATGAAGTATCCAGCCTGTGTTTTAATAGGAGAAGGAGCAAGAGGAAATTGTGTATCTATTGCGATG